>JAJRQA010000079.1 GCA_024280475.1 Alphaproteobacteria bacterium | reverse complement strand
TCTTGGCGAAGATTGTGTGATCTTTGCCAATGCCAACGCCCGTGCCCGGGTGCCATTTTGTGCCACGTTGGCGAATAAGAATATTGCCAGGGATCACGCTTTCGCCGCCATATTTCTTGACACCAAGACGTCTGCCCGCGGAATCGCGACCGTTACGGGATGAACCGCCTGCCTTTTTATGAGCCATAATTTATCTCCTTTACCTGTTCCCATCTAATCTGAGGGAACGATTATTTCTTTTCGTCGCCCAAAGTTTTTGCCTGTGTCAGCCAGTCATCGCGCTCGATGCGCCCTTTAAAGCTAAGAGCATCGTCAACCTTGGCGATCTCTTCCTTGGAAAGACCCGCCACCTGTTCATAGGTGGTAATACCAAGAGCATTCAGCTTGCCTTCAAGAGTTGGACCAACGCCGCTGATTTTCTTCAAATCGTCAGCATCGCCAGCAGGAGCCGTAAACAACGGTGTCAATGCGCCGCTGGTATCTTTTTTAGCTTCCGCTTTAGGAGCTGCCTTTTCAGGTGCTGGCGCTTTAGGAGCTGCCTCTTTTTGGCGGCAGGTTTAGCGGCCGCTTTTTTCGTGGCCTTTTGACCTGTACCGAGCACCTCAAGGATTTTAACCTTGGTCAGTTCCTGGCGATGGCCATTTTTGCGGCGATAGTTTTTGCGGCGTTTTTTCTTGAAAACGATGATCTTGCGGCCACGTTTTTGCTCGATCACTTCGGCGGAAACGCTGGCTCCCTCAATCATGGGCGATCCAACGGTCGGGGCACCTTCGCCGCCAATCATTAATACCTCATCAAAGGAGATGGTTGCACCGGCATCGCCAGTAACTTTTTCAATTTCCAGAATATCATTTGCAATAACACGGTATTGCTTGCCGCCTGTCTTGATGACAGCATATTTTTCAGCACTCATTGGGGCTTTTCCTCAAACTTTATCCCGCATCCTTCGGCGCTGTATTGTTCAATTCAAGAACACAGACTTTATCGTTGGCCTCGGATAGCGCATTTGGCGCAAAAAGGCCCTTGCCAATCTGCGCTCATCGAAGGCGCAAATATACGTGGTTTTTGACGCAAGTCAACGAATATCATCACCTCACCTTTTAAACAAGATAAGGGTGACAGCACACGCAGCTATGCTAAGATATAAATGTCCTCTGTTCTGCCTTTTTTGGGGCCGATAAAGGGATAAGGGTTCCACATTTTGATTTTATGCAGCTCATTTGAAGAAGCTAGGGGAGACATATATGTCAAACTTGCAAGATGACATCATGTCCTTGATCAAGAATTTAAGTTCTGTTGACAGCGATAACGAGCAAGCAGGTGCCCATCCTCTTGCCGATCCAAATGGTTTGCCGCTGGTCGCCCAGACTATTCTTTCCAGTCTTGATCTATCCGACAAGCCCGTTGATCCCTATCCGCATTTCTTGATGAAAGACGTCTTGCCAGCTGGTTATTGCGAAGCCATTACCGCCCTGCCGTTTCATGCGCCCACGAGAGAAGAAGCCAATTTCGATGGTCGCCGCAACACCAATAATAATTTGCGCACCTATTTCAATCCTGAAAAACAGGCTGAATATGACGTCATAAATGAAGTCGTTGAAGGTTTTGAGCACCCGATCGTGCGAAAAGTCATTGAAGCCATCACCGGTGCCGACCTGTCAGACGGGCATTTGCGCATCGAATATTGTCAGGATGGCCCCGGCTTCTGGCTCGAACCCCATACCGATATCTCTGTCACAAAAATGTCAATGGTAGTCTCTCTACTGGATGACCCTGCTCTTGCTCAATGCGGCACCGATATCCATCGCGGTCCACCAGATAACGAATATGTGGGATCGGCCCCCTATGGCATAAATAATGGCATGATCTTCATCCCCAGCGACAATACCTGGCACGGTGTTGGCCATCACCCGGTACCAGAAGGCAAGCTGCGCAAATCTCTGATCATCAATTATGTGACCTCGGACTGGCGCGAAAAATGGGAACTGGCTTCAGACAAGCTTTTGAAAAGCTAGTGCAGTTTGCGTTCATTCGCGATCAGAATCACCTGAGCAGTTTTAGTTTGGTTTCAAATCAATAAATGCTGGGTATATCTAGATATTTCCAAATTTATTGACGCTGAAAACAGAGCAAAAATACCAGATGAAATGATTGGGAGTGGGCGCAAACTGCTCTAGTGCCGGCGCGAAGTTTCATAATCGGAGATCAAGCGGTGAAGCTGCAAAAGATCATCCTCGCTAACATCGATAAACGTATCGAGCTCGCTGGCCGCCTCCATAAATTCATCATGGGATAAAGCCGAATGACTAATTGCTGGATGTCCTTTTGCACAGCTTGAAAAACGCCACCCACTGGGATATCGGCGCCACGCAAACGGTGCGTTGAACAAAATAGCAATACTCAAAAGAACCACGACATTCAAAGCCACCGGCATAACGGCAAAACCATAGCCCAGCTCCACGATACCATCGCTGGCGAAAACGGCGCTCAACGCGGTCGCAGCCCCCGGGGGATGCACGCATCTGGCAAAAAACATCACAAGGGTGCAAAGAGCAACGGCGAGCGGTGCAGCCAACATCGGGTCGGCAATATGTCGACCAATAAAAACACCAATCACAGCCGATAATATCTGCCCTGCGAAAACCGGCCAAGGCTGCGATACGGCCGCATGAGGCAGCGAGAACAGTAACATTGCCGTTGCGCCCATAGAGGCCACAATCAAAACGGCTGCATCTGGTGCCATAATCGAGCTGGAAATCATGAACACAGCCAAAATCGCCACAAAAGCGCCAATAGTCGAAAGCGCTTTTTCAATATAATTTCGTGGCAGGATTTCCACGCCGATGAAATTGAAAACCACGGCTAGCCAGCTCGGCATTTCATGTTTTTGGCGCGGCGCGATTGTTTTTTGCATAAACGCTCCTTTATCGAACCAAGGTTTCGGTTCGTCTGATCTGTTCGATCAGTACAGCCCAAAGATGTTCATGCGTCTTTGATCTGGCTCATTGGATAAATTGAGAGTTTTACCCCCTCAACCCAACAATCTTTGTGTCTCTTTAAGCCGCACCTGCCAACTGGCGCAACACATAATGCAAGATACCACCGTGGCGGAAATAGGTCAGCTCGTCTTCAGTATCGATGCGCACATTAAGGGTGATGGTCTGCTCGGCACCATCCGCCTTGACAATAGATGCCTCAATGGTTGAGCGCGGTGAGAGGTCGACCAGATTGCCAATGCTGATCTGCTCCTCGCCCGTGAGACCGTGACTATTAATGTCTTCGCCCTCAAGAAAGGTCAACGGCAGCACGCCCATACCAATCAGGTTGGAGCGATGTATACGTTCAAAGCTCGTAGCGACGACCGCTCGGATACCCAGCAGACGCGTACCCTTGGCGGCCCAATCGCGGCTTGAACCCGTGCCATATTCCTTGCCGGTCAGCACCACTAGTGGCACTCCCTCCTCCATATAGCGCATGGCGGCATCATAGATGCTCATTTCGTCGCCAGACGGCATATGGCGGGTGACGCCGCCCTCTGATCCCGGTAAAAGCTGGTTGCGAATGCGGATATTGGCGAACGTACCACGCATCATCACATCATGATTGCCGCGGCGCGAACCATAGCTGTTAAATTCGCGCGCTGGCACTTGATGCTGCGTCAAATATCCGCCAGCCGGGCTGTCTTCTTTGATAGCCCCTGCTGGGGAGATATGATCCGTTGTGATGCTATCGCCAAACAAAGCAATGGTGCGAGCGTTTTCAATGTCTTTTACCGCTTCTGGTTCCTTGGTCATGCCGGTGAAATAAGGCGGATTTTGAATATAAGTCGATCCCATATCCCAATCATAGGTATCACCGCCCGATGTCTTGACGCCCTGCCAGTGCTCATCGCCCTTGAACACATCCCCATAGCGCGTATCGAACATTTCGGGTGTCACGCTGGAGCGCACAATATCGGCGATTTCCTTGTTGGACGGCCAGATATCCTTGAGGGTCACCTCGTTGCCATCCTTGTCTTTGCCAAGCGGGTCATTCAACAAATCGACATCAAGATTGCCAGCAATCGCATAAGCGACGACGAGTGGCGGCGAGGCGAGGAAATTGGCGCGAATATCGGGGCCAATACGACCTTCAAAATTACGATTTCCAGACAGTACAGAACAAGAAATCAGATCATATTCATTGATCGTATCAGCAAGATCTTGGGCCAGCGGGCCAGAATTACCAATGCAGCTGGTGCAGCCATAGCCAACCAGATTAAAACCAAGAGCGGAGAGATCATCACTCAGTCCCGCTCCATCAAGATAATCGGTGACCACCTGCGACCCCGGGGCCAGCGATGTCTTGACCCACGGCTTGACGGTGAGGCCTTTTTCGTGTGCGTTGCGGGCCAGCAATCCAGCGGCAATCATCACAGAGGGGTTAGAGGTATTGGTGCAAGAGGTAATAGCGGCGATCATCACATCGCCATGCCCCAGATCATGATCACGGCCCATCACATTGACACGGCGGTCCAGCTCATCTCCTTTGCCAAACTCGGTATCCATGACCTTGGCGAACTGCTGCTTGGCCATAGCAAGATCAATACGGTCTTGCGGACGCTTGGGGCCAGAAATCGCGGCCGTGATGGAGCCAAGGTCAAGTTCCAGCACGTCGGTAAAAACGGGTTCAATACCCGGCTCACGCCACAAGCCTTGTGCTTTGGCATAAGCTTCAACCAAAACGGCCTCGCCCGAACGCCCAGTGGCGTTGAGATAGGTTAGTGTGTCATCATCAATGGGGAAGAAACCGCAAGTAGCGCCATATTCGGGGGCCATATTGGCCAGGGTTGCCTGATCTTCCAGCGACAGATGATCGAGACCATCGCCGAAATATTCGACAAATTTGCTGACCACACCATGTTCGCGCAATATCTCCACAACACGTAAGACAAGATCGGTAGCGGTCAGACCTTCGCCCAGCTTGCCGGAAAGTTTCAGCCCTACCACTTCGGGGATCAACATGCTGATGGGCTGGCCAAGCATGGCCGCTTCCGCCTCAATGCCGCCAACACCCCAGCCAAGTACGGACAGGCCATTGACCATCGTTGTATGACTGTCGGTGCCACCCAGCGTATCAGGATAGGCATAGGTGTCGCCGCCCTCATCCAGCGTCCAGACAGTGCGCGCCAGATATTCCAGATTGACCTGATGGCAAATACCCGTTCCAGGGGGCACAACGCGGAAATTATCGAAGGCTTCGCCGCCCCAGCGCAAAAATTCATAGCGCTCCTTGTTGCGCTGATATTCGCGGGTCACATTTTGCTCAAAGGCATCATCGGTGCCAAAATTATCCACCATCACAGAGTGATCAATGACAAGGTCCACCGGCACTTGCGGATTAATGGCCTTGGCGTCCCCGCCCAGATCCTTCATGGCATCACGCATGGCCGCCAAATCGACAACCGCTGGCACGCCGGTAGAATCCTGCATCAGCACGCGGGCGGGACGGTAAGCAATCTCGTGGGTCGAACGCTTGTTATCCAACCAACCCGAAAAAGCCAGAATATCGTCTTTGGTGACCGAGCCGCCATCTTCAAAACGGAGCAGATTTTCGACCAGCACTTTCAGGGAGAATGGCAGCTTTGAAATCCCCGTGAGGCCATTTTGCTCGGCCGTTTTGAGATCAAAATAAACATAGTCCTTGCCAGCGACATTGAGGGTTTTTCTGCATTTAAAGCTGTCGAGGGAATTTTGGGGGCTTGCCATATGCTTACACTTCCTGTTTGTTCATGAAAGTTTGGTTTTGGCACTTATAGTCAGCCTGTTGACATTTGACCAGACTATCTGAAGCATGTTCGCCATTATGAACGGAATTTGATGAAACTTGTCGTTGAAAATCTGACCTGTCAGCGTGGTTTGCGCACCATCTTTACTGATCTGAGTTTTACAGTTGAAGCCGGGCGGGGTTTGCTGCTAACCGGTGCCAATGGCTCGGGCAAAACCACCTTGCTGCGTATGCTGGCAGGTTTCATTGAAGCAAGCTCTGGCGAGGTGCGTCTTGAAGGCGGCAATGATGAGCTGGAGCTGGCCGAGCAATGCCATTATGTCGGCCATCACAACGGCATCAAACATAGCTTTACGGCCCTTGAAAATCTGCAATTTCTCGCCGACTATCTGGGTGGCGACAATTTTAAAGGGGCCATCGACACTTTTGGCCTGCGCGGGCTGGAAGATATCCCCGCCGCCATCATGTCAGCAGGGCAAAAACGCCGCCTTGGCCTGTCGCGCCTTGTGCTGGTCGAGCGCCCCATCTGGTTCCTCGATGAACCCTCCGTCTCGCTCGACGTGCAATCGGTGAAAATTCTGGCGGGCGTCGTCTCAAAACATATCGAAAATGGCGGCATCGTCCTCGCCGCCACCCACGTCCCGCTAGGGCTGGATTTTGCGGATGAACTGGTTTTGGGGAAATAGTCACATGAACGCATTTTTCACACTCATACGCCGCGATCTGCAGGTAGCGTTTCGCGAGGGCGGAGCTATTGGTACTGCGCTTGGATTTTATCTGATTGTTGTGTCGATCCTGTCGATTGGCATCGGGCCGGATTTGGCGATCCTGTCGAAAATCGCTCCCGGCGTTCTTTGGGGAACCTTGCTGCTATCGGCTCTTTTGTCGGTGGACCGTATTTTCCACAATGATTATGAAGATGGCACGCTGGAGGTGATCGCCATGGGGCCCTTGCCACTAGAGCTTGTGACCGTCGCCAAGGCCACGGCGCACTGGATATCGACGGCTATTCCCCTCGTACTGATGGCGCCGGTGCTGGGTATGTTTCTTAATCTGCCAGCTCACGGGTTCTGGGTGCTGATCGTCTCCATGCTGGCGGGGACGCCAGCGGTAAGCTTTCTGGGGGCCGTTGGAGCTGGACTGACGCTAGGGCTCGGGCGCGGAGGGCAGCTCTTGTCGCTACTTATATTGCCACTTTATATTCCGGTGCTGATCTTTGGCATTTCAACCATGGATGCGGTACTCGTTGGGCCGGGCAGTTTTTCTACCTCCTTCGCGATCCTTGGTGCCCTTTCGCTGGCCACTGTGGTGCTGACGCCCTTTGCCGCCGCCGCCGCTTTACGCATGAACCTGCAATGAGCCGCCTTGTCACCATTGCAAGATTTTATGATACCCCGGCAGCGCATTGCGCGAAATCGCTACTTAATGCCTATAAAATACCTTGCGTGCTTCAAAATGATGAACTCGTCAGGCTGAACTGGTACTGGATACCCATGCTGCAGGGGATCAAACTGCATACGTTTGAAGAGCATCATGATGACGCCATAAAATTATTGAGCTCGTTCCAAAGCGAACCTGGCCCAGAAACACCGGTTGAAGCGTTCTGGCGCACAAAATATCGTAATATGGCGTTTTGTCTGTTACTGCTCCTCTCTCCTTTGCCCCTTGTGCCTTTCTGGATGCGCAAGCGCATGTGGTCACTAAAGAATAATATTGAGAGTTCAAAAGGCCAATGATCCGCCTGTTGGCATAAGCGCTATTCACCCGCTATTCATACAAGATGCGCATTATCCCATAGCACTTGGCCACCGCTTTACGCATGAACCTGCAATAGAATTACGCGCGCCGTTTTATAAGCTGGCGCATGTCGCCATATCACTCTATATTTGCGCCTGAAAATGAAGAGGGAATGATCATGCCGCAAGAAAATGAAAAACAGTTGAATGTCTGGGGCAGTGAGCTGTCACCTTGTTCCATCAACCCGCTGACCGGGTTTTATCGCGACGGCCAATGCGCCACTGGCGAACAGGACCACGGCCGCCATGTGGTTTGTATCGAGGCGAGTAGAGAGTTTTTGCTATACTCGGCCTCAAAGGGCAATGATCTTTCGACGCCAATGCCTGAATTTGGCTTTCCCGGCCTCAAGCCGGGCGATCGCTGGTGTCTTTGCGGACTGCGCTGGAAGGAAGCGTTGGAAGCCGATATGGCCCCTCGCCTCGTTCTTGGCGCCACCCATATGAGAATGACCGAGATCGTCCCTATAGAGACTTTAAAAAAATATGCTGTTGATTTATGCTAATTGGCAATAAAAACCCCATATCACGGACATAAATGAAAAGCCCATTAACTAATTTCTTGCCGTAACCGCATGAAATTTGATAACCTAGTGTCAACCCTTAAGAGAATAAACTCGCAAAAAAAGGGAATGGGAGAAACTCGATGAAAAAAATATCAGGAAATCTGCTGCTCGCAGGTTTAACAATCAGTGTGTCTGCACTGGCTGGTTCAACAAGCCCTGCGCTTAGCAAATGCATACAAAAACACCCAATTTTCGGCGTTGACGTCTATGTGGAAGACAAATATTGCCCCAAGACACCGGTCAAGGTGAAGGCGGTTAAAAAGAAAACCAGTACGGCTGCAAAACCAGTCGCAAAACGCAAAATTGCCAAACCTGTTGTGACAGCCAAACCAGACAAGCGCATTATGAAAATGCAATCCATGCTGACCAGCATGGGGTATAATCCTGGACCTGCTGATGGCTTTAACGGTCCTCAGACCCGCAAAGCGGCTGGAGAGTTCAATATCTCCAATGACCTGCCGGAAAAAGCCAGCGCGGGCTCAACCATCGCCGTTCTAACCGCACTGACGGGTAAACATTCATCACCCGAAATGACAAAAACGGCTGCCGTTGAACCTCCAAAAGCAGCTGCACCTCCAAAAGCCGTTATGGTTTCAACATCGGCTCCAGCTTTTGCCCCGCCCTCAACACCCGCTCCTGTCAGCAATGCACGAGTGCACAAAATGCAATCCCTGCTGGCCAGCATGGGATATAATCCTGGACCCGTCGATGGCTTTGACAAACCAGCAACGCGTCAAGCTGCCAGTGACTTTAATGTTGCCAATGACCTGCCGAAAAAGGCCAGCATGGGCTCAACCATCGCGGTTCTTACTGGCCTCATGGGCAAATAGGGACCCCAAAAGCGGAAGAATTGCGCTAATGCGCTAGCCAGCAGCGACTTGCTTGCCCGATAGAAACCACTATCGGGACAATCAGGGCGAGCACCTGCATATTTGTGATATAACAAGTTAGCATGCCGCCCCCCTTGATCTCTTGATGTACGTCACTATCCAGGGTGGCTGGTTCTAGCGGCAATTGTTTCATCTGGATAAGCCATGCCTAAAGCTCGACATCAAGCTGACTGGAACCATGTCCTTTATGGCTTGTTCGCCATCGCCATTTTGGGTCTGTCATGGCTTGGCGGGCTGTTGGTTGAACGCTGGTCCTTATCGAGTATCAAAACGACTGCCATTGAGCGCACCTTGCTGTATAAAAGTACCCTGAACAATGCGATCAATCGCCTGCGCTATTTGCCATTGGTGATTTCCCGTCATCCCGTCATCTCGGATTTGCTTGAAAAACATCAAGGCCTTGCAGATGCGCGCACTTATTTGTCGAGTATCAACACGGCATCCAACGGCGCCGTGATCTATGTTCTTGATAAAACCGGGCGCACCATTGCCTCCAGCAACTGGCAACAACCAAAAAGTTTTGAAGGCAATAATTACAGCTTCCGCCCCTATTTCCAACAAGCTCTGGCCGGGGGCGAAGGACGCTTGTTCGCCATTGGCGTGACGACCAAACGAGCTGGATATTTTTTCTCGCGGCCCGTTTATTCGCGTCAGCAAGCAAATATTGTGCTCGGCGTTGTGGTCGTCAAGGTGGAACTGGAGCAGTTGCAGTCCGAATGGGAAGAAGGTGGCGAGAACGTCTTTGTCACCAGCAAGGATGATGTGATCATTCTCTCCAGCAATCCCGACTGGACTTATAAGACAACCAAGCCCTTGTCGATTAAAACCCGTGAAAAGATCGCCGCAAGCCGCATTTTCGAGGAGCAAAGCCTCGATGCTCTGGACTTTAAAGGAGCGCATCAGCAGTTTGCGGGGTCCGTGTCGATCCGCAGTGCTCAATATCATGCTTTTGCCAGCGAACCCGATCAAAACGGCCTAACAGTCTTTTATCTTGCTGAACTTGGCGCAACTAAAAACGCCAAATGGCTGTCGATGATCCTGCTGCTCACCGCGGGTTTTTTATCCTTGATGATTTTTCTTTATTTGCGCGAGCGAACGCGCAAGTTGGTGCTCGACAAGGAGGCGCGAGAAGCGCGCCGCATCAAACGGATCAACGAGCAACTGGAAGCAGAAATCAAGTCGCGCAAACATGTCGAAAAAGAATTGCGCAATGCCCAAAAAGAACTCGTTCTGGCAACAAAAATGGCCGCTCTTGGTCGCATGTCAGCCGCGATTGCCCACGAGGTCAATCAACCAATTGCCGCCATTCGTACCTTTGCAGCCAGCAGTAAGCTGCTGGTCCAGCGTGGCCACGCCAATGACGCGGTTCAAGCCCTTGACGATATTTCAAAAATGACCGAACGCCTGGCGATCATCACAGGCGATCTCAAATTACTGGCCAGAAATTCCAGCGAACAACATAGCCGCGTCGACCTGCGTGTGGCGATTGCTAATTCTATGAAACTGTTTGATCCAGAATTTGAAAGCGCAAAGGTCACCGTCACCAAGGATATTCCAGCGCAGCCGGTGTGGGTTGAAGGCAGCCTGACCCGGATCGAACAGGTGCTGATCAACCTTATCCGCAACGCCCTGGACGCCATGAAAGACAGCACCAACAGACACCAGCTCGGCGTTGCCCTGTTTACCGAAAAAAACCAGGCGGTTCTGCGCATCGAAGACAATGGCGTCGGCCTCTCCAGTAAAGTCGCCGAATATCTGTTCGATCCGTTTTTTACAACCAAACCTTTGGGCGAGGGAACGGGGCTTGGACTGGCGATTTCCTATGGCATTGTGGAAGAAATGGGCGGTAAGCTAAGGGCGCGTAATCTGCCAAATGGCGGAGCTTCCTTCTCGGTCCGCCTTGGCTTGGCACCAGTACGCGTCGATCATAAAACACTGGAGATCGCTACGTGACCAAGAATGTTGTCCTCATCGATGATGAACAAGCAATGCGCCGCTCGATCGAGCAATGGCTCGATCTTTCAGACTTTAATGTGCGCTCTTTTTCCAATGGCCATGAAGCTTTGGTGGAACTGTCCGCCGACTTTGATGGCGTCATTGTTTCAGATGTCAAAATGCCGGGCATCAGCGGTATGGAAGTCCTTGATGCGGTGATCAATATCGATACGCAAATCCCGGTCATTTTAATCACCGGTCACGGTGAAGTGGCAATGGCGGTCGAGGCCATGAAGAGATCGGCCCATGATTTCCTCGAAAAACCATTTTCCCCCGAGCGCCTGTTAGAGGTTGTTTCGCGCGCCCATGATCACCGCACACTGGTGCTCGAAAACCGCCGCTTGCGCGGCAAGCTCGCCGATATTTCCGGCCTCAAAAAACGCCTCATCGGCGAGTGCAAAGCCATCGAGACACTGCGCAACGAAATCACCGATCTCGCTTCAACCAATGTCAATATTCTGCTACAGGGGGAAACAGGCACCGGCAAGGAAGTGATTGCCCGAGCCTTGCATGACTTTGGCAATCGGACCGCCGCTCCGTTTACAGCCATTGACTGCGGCGCCATCCCGGCCGATCTGTTTGAAAGCGAATTTTTTGGCCACGAAGCCGGGGCCTTTACAGGTGCCGCAAACAAAAAGGTCGGATTTTTCCAGCACGCCAATAAAGGTACCATTTTTCTCGATGAAATCATCAATCTGCCCCTGCCCATGCAAGCCAAGCTTTTACGCGTCTTGCAAGAGCGCCAGATAACACCGGTTGGCGCTAACAAAACGGTCGATGTCGATGTCCGGTTGGTATCTGCTACCAATGAAGCGATTGACACAGCCATCAAGGAAGAGCGTTTTCGCGCCGATCTTTATTATCGGGTCAATACCATCGAATTATATGTACCGCCTTTGCGCGAGCGGGGCGATGATGTCATCTTGCTGTTCGAGCATTTTGTGCAGATCGCCGAACGAGAATTTAAACGCGGCGCTCCGGAGCTGTCCGCAGACGACCTCGCCAGATTGCGAAGCCATAGGTGGCCCGGCAATGTACGAGAGTTGAAAAATATCGCCGAACGCTTCACCTTGTGGCGCGGCACCGGCTTTGCCCGCATAAGCGAACTTGTACAAGGGGCAAAACCTCGTAAAGACCGAGCAAACTGCTCTCTCAAAGACCAGATGAATAGTTTTGAACGCGATGTCATCGCCAGCGCCCTCGCCAAATATGAGGGAAATATTTCCGACGTTATGCTTGATCTTGGCCTCCCCAGACGCACCCTCAATGACAAGATGGTCAAATATGGCCTGGCGAAAGAAAAATATTCCAGCTGATCGGCAGTATCTTGCCGATCAGTCTCTTCGATCAGCGAATTATTGCCGACAGACCCTAGTGGAATAATTCCTAATTACAATTAAACCATTTAACAACAAGTGCTTACGATTTGTTTACCAAGTTGGCCTGGACCTTGCTAATATGGGAATGGGCACACCGCCCATTATCACATATTGTTCTGGGAGGAACTCATGAATAATCCAAAACGTACTCTGGGCCCAAAACGCTCTCTAGCCATTGCCCTTGGCGCCCTTACTGCCGCATCGATCTTTTCCGTATCGGTGTTTGCTGCAGGTCACGCCAAAAAACCCATGAAACCAAAAGCGCAGAACTTCATTCTGGCCACCGCTTCCACGGGCGGCACTTACTATCCCGTCGGCGTTGCCATCGCCACACTGACCAAGGTGAAATTGCAGCCCAAAAAGAAAATCGGCATGTCTGCCATCAACTCGGCTGGCTCTGGTGAAAATGTCCGCCTTTTGCGCGAAAACGAAGCCCAGTTTGCCATCCTGCAAGGTCTGTTTGGTCACTATGCAGCGACCGGCACCGGCCCCGTTAAAGCCGATGGCCCACAAAAGAAACTGCGCGCTGTCACCATGCTTTGGCAAAATGTCGAACAGTTCGTCATCGCCAAAAAACATGTCAAAACCGGTACCGTGTCGGATCTTGCTGGTCTCAAAGGGCAAGCAATGGCCATGGGTAAAAAGAACTCTGGTACTATTGGCTCCAACGCCACACTGCTGAAAGCTCTTGGTGTTGATATTCACAAAGACTACAAACTCGTACATGGCGGCTATGGCCCCTCAGCGAACGCCGTTCAAAACGGCAAAGCGGCTGGCATGGGCACCCCTTCTGGTGTCCCCGGCGGCGCCGTGACAAAGCTTTTTGCTGCTGCCAAAGGCAAAGTGCAAATGCTGTCCTTCACACCTGAACAGGCCAAAACCGCTGATGCTGGCAAGGGTTTGTGGACCCCGTACACCATCAAGGCTGGCACTTATCCTGGACAAGACAAAGACGTCAACACCATCGCCCAGCCAAACTTTCTGGCGACCAGTGTCGATGTTGATGAAGAGGCGGTTTATCTCATTACCAAAACCATCTATGAGAACCTGGCCTTCCTCAACGCCATCCACAAGGCAACCAAAGCCATGGCTATTGAAAAAGCCATTGCCGGTCTGCCTGTCCCTCTGCATGCAGGAGCTGCCCGCTACTACAAAGAAGTCGGCATCAAAATCCCTGAAATGCTGATGGCCAAATAGAGCGCTTGAAACTGTTCGAGAGAGAGGGCCACCTCTC
>JAJRQA010000078.1 GCA_024280475.1 Alphaproteobacteria bacterium | reverse complement strand
CGCCATTCGAAGAATTTCTTAATATGCAAGAGCAACAAAAGCGGCAATTGCGCCCGCATGGCGCGCTGGAGAGTGATGCGCCATCCCATGCAGAGCGCGATCAACCACCACCCACAGATCCAGTGAGCGGCGCATAGATGTCAACAGCCAAGTCAAAAGGCGGGCGTCCAACAAAGTATCGGGCGGAATATTGCGAAAAGGTTATCGAGGAAGCAGCCAAGGGCAAGAGTCTTACCGAGATAGCTGTGGGCTGGGGCATTACGAGAGCAACGCTCGATAACTGGGCGGCGAGATCGGGCCGGTTTTTAGAAGCGCTTACGCGGGCCAAAGAGGCGGAGATGGCCTATTTTGAAAGCGTGGGCCGTTCAAGCATGTTCAGTAAAGACTTCAATGCAGCCGTCTGGAAGAAGAGTGTTGAGGCGCGATTCCGCGACAAATACACGACGGTGCAGAAGAAGGAGGTCACTGGAGCCAACGGTGGGCCTATTGAAGTGCAATCGAAGGCATCAGCCCTTATCGACGAGATAGCAGCCGAATGAAGCTGCTTGTAGCTCGAGCAGACTATCCCCGGCTTTTATCAGCCATAAAAGGGCTGGAAGAAGCAGAGCGGGTGTCGACATTTAGAGAACTTTGCCTGAAAGACTTATATTTTCTGCTGGTTTACGGGCTGCACCGGCAGGATGCCAATAATGATTGGTGTTTTGAGCGCTGCAGGGAGGTGCAGGGGGCACCAGATGGCTATTTGGATCTATGGGCGCGTGAGCATTATAAATCAACAATCATCACCTACTGCTTGACCATTCAGGACATTTTGAAAAATCCAGAGATCACGGTAGGGATATTCAGCCATACAAGACCGATTGCGAAAGCCTTCCTGGGCCAGATCAAGCGAGAATTTGAAACAAACGAGCTGCTGAAGAGTGTATTCCCAGACGTGCTCTGGCAGGAGCCCAAGGCAGAAGCGCCGCAGTGGTCGCTGGATGGCGGCATTGTTGTCAAGCGACAGGGAAATCCCAAGGAGGCCACTGTCGAGGCGTGGGGGCTGGTTGATGGCCAGCCAACATCAAAGCATTACCAGCTGATGAATTACGACGACACAGTGACACGAGAAAGCGTTTACACGCCAGAGGCTATCGAAAAGGTTACGGCCGCCTGGGAGCTATCCAGGGCATTGACAGCAGAAGGTGGTGTGACCCGTTACATTGGCACTCGATATCATTTTCATGATACCTACGCCACCATGATGGAGCGCGGCATTAAGGCGAGAGTACATCCTGCCACAGAAGACGGCACAGTCGAAGGGCAACCGGTCCACATGGGCCGTGAACGCCTGACAGAAAAGCGCCGCGAGATGGGGCCATACACATTTGGCTGTCAAATGTTGCAGGATCCAAAAGCCGACAGCACACAGGGTTTTAGGGTTGAATGGCTGAAATATTACAAGCAGGATCCAAAAAGCCTGCGTGATGGTATGAATGTCTATCTGATCGCAGATGCCGCCAGTGAGAAAAAGAAAACCAGCGATTACACAGCCTTCACGGTGATTGGCGCGGGAGCTGATCAAAACCTATATCTGCTCGATATGGTGCGTGACAGGCTCAATCTTACAGAGCGAGCCACACGATATATCAATTTGCACCGACACTGGCGACCCATGAAGGCCGGGTATGAAAAATACGGCATGATGGGGGATATTGAATATCTCAAGGAGATGATGGGCCGCGAAAACTACCGCTTTAACGTCATAGAGCTTGGTGGCAGTCAGCCCAAAAACGACCGCATACGCCGATTGATCCCGTTTTTTGAGCAATCACGCTTTTACCTACCACAAAGGCTGGATCGAACCAATTATGAGGGACTGTCAGTCAATCTGATTGATCAGTTCATCAAGCATGAGTACGAGGCTTTTCCGCTTAGCCAGCATGACGACATGCTGGATAGCATGAGCCGGATATTTGATATGGAAAAGGGCGGCATCAGCTTTCCGGATCCAGCAGGAGAAGAAGACTGGGATGAAGAATATGAAACAAATGCTGGATGGGCTGCGTGACAGACACTAGCCAGTCGCACTTGTCGACACCAGAGCAGGTTCGCAACAGAATAGAAGAGGCCTGGAATAGTGATTACCAGAACCGCAAAGAGTCAAGAATAGACCTTGAATATTTAGCAGGTCGTCAATGGACAAAAGAAGAAGAGGCGGCGCGACAAAAGACCAATCGGCCTATGCTGACGTTCAATCGTCTGCCAACATTCGTTCAGCAGGTGGTGAATGATATTCGGCAAAACAAGCCATCCATTAGCATCGTTCCCGAAGAAGATGAGGATAAAGAGGTATCGGAAGTCTATGAGGGCCTCATTCGACAGATAGAGTACAAGTCAGGCGGGCCAGCAATTTACGCGGCACCGGCAGCAGATGCGGTATCAAGTTCAATCGGGTTTTTGCGCGTCAAGACGGACTATGTCGATGAAAAAAGCTTCGATCAGGAGATACTGATTGAGCACATTATCGATCCCGGCAGTGTTTATTTTGATCCCTACGCGACCAGACAAGACAAGAGCGATGCTGATTACATGGTCGTGCTTGAGAATGTGTCAGAGGAAGAATTCAAGCGCCGCTTTCCCGGTAAAGACCTCGATGACGTGGACGAGTATGAGAGCGACTATGATCATGTGATTGACTGGGCTGAGGGCGAAAACGTCAAGATCGCCGAATATTACGAAGTCCGGACAGAAAAGGGCTGGCTTGTTGGTACGGACGAAGGGGTGTCAGAGGCTACGCGTCAGGTCGCCCAGCAATGGGAACAAGCAGGGGCACAAGTCAGGGAAGTTGAAAAGCGCACTATCTGGCGCTGTGTGGTCTCGGGTAGTCAGATGCTGGAGGAATGGGAGCTGCTGCCAGGCAAGCACATGCCGATTGTTGCTGTTGTTGGGTCGGAAATCAGGCTAGGCAGCGAAACGGTCCGAACCAGCCTGATCCGTTTCGCGCGGGATCCGCAAAAGCTTTACAATTATTGGCGCTCAAGTGCTGCCGAAGCCATTGGGCAAGCGCCCAAATCAAAATGGCTGGTCACACAAAAGATGATCGCCAAGTTCAAGAAGAGCTGGGGTGTAGCAAATAGCAGCCCCTCACCATATCTGCAGTATGAGCCAGACGAGAACGCGCCGGGTGCAATGCCCAAGCAGATTGCACCGCCCGCGCCTCCATCAGCCATGTGGCAAGAGAGCCAGATCGTCGTTGAAGACATGAAGGCGGTTACTGGCATATTCGACGCCTCTCTGGGAGCTGGAGGGAATGAAACCTCGGGCAAGGCCATCATGGCCCGCCAGCGAGAGGGCGACACCAGTAATTACCATTATACGGACAATCTGGAAAAGGCTATTCGCCGGGTTGGTGAGATCCTGATCGATCTCATACCCAAGATTTATGACAATGAGCGAATAGTACGCCTGATTGGGGAAGATGGATCGGAAAAGACGGTCACTATCAATCAGCAGGTTGAAGACGAAGACGGTATAGTGCAGACCCTCAACGATTTAAGGAAGGGCAAGTATCACGTTCGGGTGAGCACGGGTCCTAGTTATATGACCAAACGGATTGAGAGTGCCGACAGCATGATGAGCTTTATTCAGGCGGTGCCGCAGGCAGGAAATGTCATAGCCGATTTGATCGCCAAGAATATGGATTGGCCAGGTGCTGATAATATCGCAGATCGCCTGCGCAAGATGGTGCCGCCAGAGCTGTTGGAGCATGAAGGTGGCGAGCCACGTTCCGATGCGCCCATGCCAGCAGGTGGGCCAGAGATGACCAAACAGCCTGCGCAAGACGGTCAGCCCCCACAATCGCCATTAGCGCCGCCGCAGGATGAGGCGCAGGGGAAGCTGCAAGATGCCATGATGCAGATTCAACTGCAAACAGCCACTGCCAAGGCGGAATATGAACAAAACCGGGCAGCCCTTGAAGAGCTCAAGGTGGAAGCTCAGGCCTTGGAGAACGAGCGAGCGATGAACAACCGTCAGGAGACAGAAATGGAGACCATAAATGGCTATTGAAGAATATGATGATCCACAGGACGAATTCGAGGACGAAGAATTCGATGAGGAGGGTCAGTCTACAGGCGATCAGGAAAAACAGGGCAATACGGCGCTTCTTGATGAAAACGACGACGAACTCGAAGAGCTGGATCCCGATGAAGAGGAGCAGATCGACGAAGAGCAGCCGGAAGAGGCGCTTCTCGATTCCGGCACCGGCAATATCGTTGATGAGCGATACGAGGATGATCTGGCGTCCATAGAGACGCAGTTCGACCAAATGGCCCAGCAGGCAGCTGCATTGCAGCAAATGATGGAAGTAGACCCGGCCCAATTCGATAATGAGGCCGAATACAACCAGGCCTTGATGCGGGCATCAGCTGCAGAGGGTCAATTGCAAATGCTCGAAGTGAATGGGCAGGGGTTGGCACAACGGCTGAGCGACATGAAGGTCGGAGCCTGGAAGCGACAGATGGACCAGGGCAGAAAAGAATTCAAGGATTTCGAAGATGTGGTGACAGGCAAGGGGTTTGCCCCAGAGCCGCATCTCGCAGAGATGATCGCTCGCATGCCCCGTGGATACAAGGTCGCATATCAGCTGGCAAAAAGCCCATCAGTGGTTCGCAGGCTTAATGGGTTATCGCCCATCGCGGCTGCGATGGAGCTTGGTCGAATGAGCGCAGGGCGCGGAAAAGCCAAGCGCCCGAATATATCACGAGCGCCAAAGCCAGTACGGCCAATCAGGGGCGGTGGAGGCAGTAGCCATGGTGATGGTGTGAGTTTTAAGCAATTGGAAAAACAACTGGGATTTTAATGAGGAGACGATAATATGCCGAATAATAAGG
>JAJRQA010000077.1 GCA_024280475.1 Alphaproteobacteria bacterium | reverse complement strand
GATATGTAAGATCATTTATATGAAGCATGGGAGCATTTACCACACCTGTCCGCGAGGTAAAACAGTGAACTGTCCTTGCAGCCATGAAAGTGCACGGCTATAAGCTTGCACAGATCAAAAATTTTTCATCAAATGACACAAAAGGGAACATATTATGGGAATTGAACGCACATTTTCAATGATCAAGCCGGATGCGACAAAACGCAATCTCACAGGTAAAATTATCGCCAAGCTGGAAGAAGGCGGTTTGCGCGTCGTTGCGTCAAAGCGCGTGCATTGGGATCGCGCAATGGCCGAAAAATTCTACGGCATCCATGCTGACAAACCCTTTTTTGGTGAACTGACAGAGTTCATGTCATCTGGCCCTATCGTCATGCAGGTTCTGGAAGGCGAAAATGCCGTTCTCAAAAACCGCGAAATCATGGGTGCGACCAATCCAGCTGAAGCAGATGCTGGCACCATTCGCAAGGAATTTGCGCAAAGCCTTGGCGAAAATTCTGTGCATGGGTCAGACAGCCTTGACAATGCAGCTCTTGAAATTGCCATGTGTTTTTCCCCAGACGAACTGGTCGGCTAAATCAATTCCAAGTGAGCATTTTAAGGTTTCTTCTTAAGAATCCCGATAGAATAACACCTTAGGTCCGGTATTGATTTAGATCAGTGCCGGACCTTTTTGTGAGCATTTATTAATCTGTGTTGAAAACTGTTATTTGCCATTGAAGTAATGGTTTTTGAGGCTTACAAACGCTGACCTTCTAAAGAATTCGGACAGGCCCAAGCTGATTTAATTAGTGCAAGTCTCGTCCGTTGGCATGGCTCCAGCCTCGGGTGGGGATAGATTGGAGTCATGCTTCGAAGCCATTTGTCACGACACCAGAAAATGCGGATTTTTGGGGGGCAACGTTGATAAAAGGGGTTTCGAACAAAGAAAGCCGGACTGGAGTTTAACTCTGGTCCGGTTTTTTTGTGTTCTGGGGGATTGATAGGATCTCGTATTTTATAAGCACACTCTATTTTGATTTACTGGTGAACCGTTTTATGCATTTTGCGGGGAATTTATTCGCTGGGCAATCGCCTGATTTTAGGCATTTGCACCAATTTATTCGTGGTCCCTTACCACTATATGCAATGGCGTAGCAGCGGCTTATAAGTGGCTTGGCAACATCAATCCACTTTTTACCGCCACTCTTTTTAATGCGCAGACTGCCAATGCGGCGTCGGGCGAATTTTCCGCCTTTTGTATCGCAGGCACAGGTCTGATTGATCGACCGCGAACGGATAATGGGAGCAAGTTGATTTGCCAGCGCTCCCTTGGCCAGCAGTGCCAGAAGGTGTTCCTCTGGGCATTGAGGGCGCTTACTTTCTGGTGTGTCTATTCCATCAAGACGTAGTTTGGCATAGATGACGGCCATATCATCGCTCGTATGAATATAGCCTTGCACTGTATCTCCATCTATGACCCTCATGACAAGCATTGGGTAGCAGTTTGTGGGGCACTTGTTTTTTGCGTATAAAGGTGCGGAAAAAACCATAGTGGAGAGAAGCAGAGCGCTGGCGGTCAGAATGATGCGTGAGAATTTCATCATGGCTTGGCTTTCCTTTTACTCCCGCGTGTCAGCTCTTTGACGAACGCCGTTATGGTGGTTGGTTTGGCTTCTATATATGGGAGCGGGCGAATGAGCTTGGTGGCTGTAATGCCGAGCCGGGCTGTGAGCGATCCGTTGATCATGCCCTCGCCAACGCGCCCGGCCAGTTTGGTTGCTACCTGTCCGCCAATGACATGTCCGATAAGATCGGCGCCAACGGCAACGCCTCCTGAAATAGCAAGATTGGCGATCATCATCTTGATCATCCGAAATTGGCTAAGCAGGCCGGGGCGACCTCCATAAAGGGTCATCAAGCGGCGCAGCATCTTAAAATTTTCAACGGCGACGAGCAGCATGTCGAGAAACACAAAAGGGCTGATAGCGGTCATGACGCTGACCCGTTTGGCGCTATCGGCGACGATCTTGCGGGCATCAATATCAAGCGGCACCATCAAGCTGCGCTCCACCAGCATCAGGCGATCGCGGGCTGACAGCACTTCGCTCTCATGCTCTTTGAGATTGGCCAGGCCCCAGGCAAGAGTGCGGCGGCCATGAAACAGTCCAGCGATCTGTAACTGAATTTTTTTTGCAGGTTTGCGCTCATCATGTTTGAGGGACCGCTCCGCAAGCTCGCGCAAGTTGCCAAGCTTTTTGAGACGGCGCAGGGCAAAATACTCTTTGATGGCAATCATCAGCAGCGCCAGGCAGACAAGGGACACAAGACCCAGCGCCAGCCAGCCAATCCAGTCCTCGCGCGCCATCAGG
The DNA here is from genome assembly GCA_024280475.1 of Alphaproteobacteria bacterium. GTDB lineage: Bacteria > Pseudomonadota > Alphaproteobacteria > Rhizobiales > JAKIUO01 > JAKIUO01. Next base: position 55,200 of record JAJRQA010000077.1, on the reverse strand, counting down.
CCTTCAACATGGGAATGGAGCCAGGCGGTAAAGGCCATTGCCGCAAGCGCCCCGGCGGCGCTGACCAAAATGCCGGTCCAGCGAAAGCCGCGCTTGATATCGTTGAGCGTTGGGATAGTGGTGCCTTGTGTATCTTTTTCACCGGACAATTCATCTTCAACGAAGCCGCCTTTCCCCTCTGGCAGTTCAAAGCTTTCGCGCTTGTCCTTTGGTTGATGCAGCGCGGCCGGGCGTGGCGAACTGGTTTCTTCTGGCTGGGTAGAAATGGTTTCTTGTTGCGGATCAGGCGCAGCGGCTTTGGCATTTTCTTGCTCGCGCGGCACATCAACTTCATCCGGGCGGAAAAATTGTGGCTTGCGGGACGGTGGTTTTTGGGCTGAAGGCTTGTCACTCATTCCAGATAGTCTCCCAGCAAAAAATTCAGCACATGATCAAGATGTATATGCGGCAGGGCTTGCGGCGTGCCATCAATCTCGGTTTTAAGTTGAGGGGGGCGAAAGCGGATGAAACGAATATCTTCCTCGCCCCTGTCAGGGCTGACTCTGCCTTCAAGAAGGGTTTTTTCGGGGTCGTCGGGTAGATCGCCGGGAAAAATGGCGATTTCTTCCAGCCCATCGAACACCATCGTGCCAAGTTTTTCGCCCTTAAGCGGGATGCCCTTGATCAGCGGCAGTGTTTCCCCCGCCTGCTCGATGTGCGTTTCGCTGGTTGATCTGATGGAGGCAATGGCCATCACTTCCACCTTGGCACCGGCCAGATCAGCGCGGTCACTGGCACGCTCGGTCAAAATTTTGAGAACCCCTTTGAGCCGTTCATGGCTGCTTTGATGCAGGTGGTCGGCTTTGGTGGCTGCGAACAAGATACGATCGATGCGTTTGCCTAGCAGGCTGGACAGCCAAGAGTTTTGCCCCGGTCGATAGCATTGCAATATGGCGGTGAGGGTATTTTCAAGATCGTTGAGTGCGCCAGGGCCTGCGTTGAGTGCTGAAAGCGTATCGACCAGGACGATCTGGCGATCCAGTTTGGTGAAATGATCCTTGAAAAAAGGTTTTACGACATGAGTTTTATAGCTCTCAAAACGGCGCGCCATCATTTGCCAAAGACTGTTTTTAGGGGGGCGGCCATTTTTGGGTAATTGCAGTGGGCTGAAAGTGAGAGCGGGCGAGCCTGCTAATTCTCCAGGCATCAAAAAGCGGCCTGGCGGTAGCATGGACAAGGCATGGGCGTCATCACGGCAGGAAATGAGATAAGAGCGAAACAGCTGTGACAGTTTTTCGGCAGTTTTCTCAGATTGCGGCGCCAGAGGATCAAGGCCCATCACCATGGCTCGCCAATCTGCAGCAAGAGACAGGCGCTCAGGTTCGCCGCTCATTGAAAAGGCCTGATCTGACCATTCCTCAAAGCTCATATTCAAAAGCGGCAGATCCAGCAGCCACTCGCCGGGATAGTCGATAATATCAAGGTGCAGTCGGTCCTGTCCAAGGGTCTTGCGCAAGACATTATTGGTTTCAAATTCAATTGTAATGCGCAATTGCCGGATACGCTCTGTATTGGAGGGCCAGCTTGGCGGCGTGCCTGTTAGTTCGTCAAGATGCATATCATAGTCAAAACGGGGAATTTCGTCATTTGGCTGGGGCTCCAGATAGGCGCGGTTAATGCGCCCCTCGGCCATGGCATCAAAAAACGGTAAGCGTCCGCCGTGTAAGAGATTATGAATGAGTGAAGTGATAAAGACGGTTTTGCCTGAACGGGCCAATCCCGTCACGCCGAGGCGAATTGTTGGATTGCGCAGATCGCTGACATAGTCGCCAACGTCGCGAACGCTGTGCCAAAGACTATCAAATATGGAATTTTCGCTCAAAAGTTGTCCTCGCATCAACATCTTGTGTTGTGGACAGAATAGGGGGCTAGTTGTCGAATGTCCAATTGAAGCATATCTGGCATTCCGGGTTTTTGGGGAAGGGGGCAATATAGGACCAATCTCGGCAAATATTGCCTCTTGAACGGGTAAAAAGTGCCTTTATCCCTCCTGAAAAATATCAAGATTCGAAATAACCTATTGAAAATACTCAATAAAATTATTGGCCTCCAAATTGCTAACTATAAATACAAAATCTTTGTGGATTGGTCTGTAGTAGATCAGAGCTGTTTTGTTTAGGAGAAGTTGAATGGGTATTTTTAGTGCGATGAATACGGCGATTACCGGGTTGAATGCGCAGTCAACCGCGTTGGAGCACATCTCTAACAATATCGCAAATTCACAGACCGTTGGTTATAAGAGAACAGAGACGAGCTTCTCTGAGCTGGTTCAAGAGAGTAATCCTCGCAATCAGGCGCTTGGCGTTGTGGCCGCGACCTCTCGAGCGACAAACGACATTCAGGGGCAGACACAAAACAGCGCGACCGATACCCATTTTGCGATTAACGGTGATGGTTTCTTCATTGTCTCCGAGCAGCAGTCCACTATTGATGGCGAGCCAATATTTGGCAATGACAATCTCTATACGCGTCGCGGAGATTTTGAACTAGATACCAATGGTTATCTCGTCAATTCATCCGGCTATTTCCTGAAAGGTCTGGCTCTCAATCCTGATACAGGCAATCAGTCAGGCAGTGTGCCAGAGCTTATTCAGGTTTCTGGTGATTTTTTGCCAGCCAGGGCGACGACAGAAATTGATTACACCTTGAACCTGCCCAGTCAGCCCGTCACGTCTGCCGTCGATGCCTCTATTGCAAATAGTGAACTTTTGAACGTCGCCTCATTTGCTTCAAATCCAACGGTAGCTGGTACCGGAATTGTAACAGGAGCTGATGCTCAAGAGTTCATCAATCAGTCTATCTCTGGTGGGTCAGTTACCAGCTTCAATGCCACTGGGGTGCCTGCAAATATCGAGTTCCGTTGGGCCAAGACAGATAGCGTGCAGGCAGGTGGGACAGATAAGTGGGAGTTGTTCTATCTTGCAGATACCACGGCGACGGGAGCTAATGCAGCCTGGAATAATTCAGGTCAGGTCTATGGTTTTGGCGCCGATGGCAAGCTGACCCCTGCGGTCAATAGCACGACCTTGAGCGGCGTTTCTGTGAATGGCATCGCGCTTGGTGATATTGTACTTGATCACACAAGCGGAGAAGTAACCCAATTTGCAACGGTAGATGGCACAGCAAGAACTTCAGTGTCGCAAAACGGCTATACTGCTGGCGAATTCGTATCCGTTGCACTGTCAGATGATGGCCGTATTAACGCGAATTACAGCAATGGTCGTACTATCCCGATTTCGAGCGTCGCGCTCGCCAGTTTTTCTGCGAGCAATAGCCTGGCAAAAACCAATGGCGGGGCTTTTCGCGAAACCGCAAATTCAGGATCTCCTGTCTTTACGACGGTTGGCAGTATTGTGTCGGGAGCTCTTGAGTCCTCCAATACGGATATCGCCGATGAATTTTCAAAGCTGATCATTACCCAGCAGGCCTATGCCGCCAATACGCGGATTGTCTCTACAGGTGATGAGATGATGCAAGAGACGCTTAATATGGTCAGGTAGAAGATAAGACTCTACTATGAGCTGTTTGGCGCTTTTGTGAGTGTCTGGCGCCAAATGGCTGACCACAGGAAAGGATCTTAGGGAAACCCCATGGGTTTGATCTCGTCACTCAATATTGCCAATGCAGGCCTCCGGACAGTTCAAAATGGACTAAATTCGGTGGCCAACAATGTGGCCCAGGCCGACGTAGAAGGCTATAAGCGTCAGGATCTCCGCCCGGAGACTCTGGGGCTTACAAGTGGTGTGCGCTCATCCATTGTTCGAGCATCCGACAGATATCTTGAAAACCAGGTCAGGACGGAAAACTCGCGTTCAGGCGAGACAGCTGTTTATGATAGTTTCTTGTCGCGGGTCGATAAATTGTTTGGGGTGCCGGGTGAGGCTGGATCCTTAGATAATTTGCTGAATGGTTTTAGCAATTCCTTGCAACAACTCGTTACCTCGCCTGATGATTTTGTGACGCGCCAGCAAGCTGTCGGGGCCGCTGAAGGCTTGGCTAATGGTCTCAATACCATATCCGAGCAGGTTCAATCATTACGTCAACTGGCAGAAAATGAAATTGCCACCGCCGTTACAGATATCAATGATGGTTTGAACAAACTGCAGAATATCAATGTCCGCATTGCGGGGATCGGCAGTGAAAACCCGGCTCATTCCGAACTGTTGAATGAGCGCGACCGGCAATTGTCGCGTCTATCTCAATATATGGAAATTCAGGTTAATCCAGCCGATGATGGAACTATTTCCATTCAGACAAAAAGTGGGAATAGTCTGCTGCAAGGAACGGCGGCGCAGTTCGACTTTGATTTACATGGCAACATCACCGCTAACTCAACTTATAGCCACGATGAGGCACTTCGCGATGTTGGGACGGTAACACTACGCTCTTCAAACGGCTATAATATTGATCTTATCAATAATGGCATGATGGATACAGGAAAGCTGGGTGCCCTCATTGATTTGCGCGATATTGTGCTTGTAGAAACCCAGGCGCAGCTCGATGAAATCGCGGCGGGATTGTCCAGTTCTTTATCCAATAATGTTGTTGCCGGGACGCCCGTTACAAGTGGTGCAAGCACCGGGTTTCAGGTTGACCTGGCCGGTTTGCAAAAAGGCAATTCCATTTCATTGTCCTATAGCGAAGGCGGGCAGACCAAGAATGTCACCTTTGTGCGAGTTGATGATCCAACGCTGTTGCCATTGTCCAATGAACATACTGCATCGGTCGGTGATACGGTCATAGGCATTGATTTCTCAGCTGGTTTCGCGGGTGCAGCCGCGGCGATCAATGCAGAGCTTTCCCCCTCCATTACGGCCATCGCCACGGCCAATGGTCTGGCATTTGTGGACGATGGCGCCGCGAACACCACCGATGTAACTGCGCTGTCCTCAACGCAAACGAGCGCGGGACTGCAAGATGGTGGACTTGGTCTGTCATTGTTTGTAGACGGTCACGGATCACAGGTCATCTATAGTGGCTCCATGGAGGGCCGGGACCAGAAAGTTGGTTTGTCGACCCGCTTGTCTGTTAATCGTGCCGTGATCGAAAACAATGAGCTGCTTGTCAAATATAGCACCGCACCAGAAACGGCGCTTGGTGATCCAACACGGCCCCTCGATATTATTGATCGCCTGACAAATGCCAAAATGGATTTTGATCAAGAAGCAGGGATTGGCTCCAAGGCCGCTCCATACCGGGCATCTGTTGCAGAATTCGCGCGTCAGGTCATTTCAGATCAAACCGGTAAAGCGGCTTCGGCGGCCCAAGCCAATCAGTCGCAGAATATCGTTGTCGCTTCGCTGGAGCAGCAGCTTTATGATAAGACTGGCGTTGAGATCGATGAAGAACTGACGAAACTTATTTCCTTGCAAAATTCCTATGCAGCCAATGCCCGGATCATGCAGGTGGTTGATGAAATGATGCAGTCATTGATGCGTATCTAGCAAAATTGGATAAAGCATATTGCTTTGATGTTGTGAAGTTGAAAACACATATTCGTTACGAGTAGAGATAAAATGAAGTAGGGCTAAAGCCATGACTCGTATTGGAAGTGCGCAGCAATCGGTGCTGTTACGTCAGATTGCCAATAATCGTACACAGATGGATGATTTGCAACGTCAGATCTCTAGTGGCAAAGTTGCAGATACCTATGGAGGGCTTGGTAGTGACCGCAGCATGGCGGTTTCTTTGCGCGCTGAAAAATCTGGTATTGAGGGCTACCGCAACACCATTACGCTTGTACAAACACGTCTGAAAGTTATGGATGCTGCCGTTGGTCAAATGCGCCAGAGCGCTTCTGACATGAGTAGTCAGATGATAGTTAGTGGGTATGAGCCAACGGATACCGGGCAAACACTTGCGCAAAAACAGGCGGGTGCACGCTTGGCAGATACGGTTGATATTCTAAATACAGAGATAGGTGGACGCTCCTTGTTTGCCGGTACCAAAACTGATGAGCTTCCCGTGGTTCCGCCAAAGGAAATGCTCGATGGGGCCGGTAATAAAGCTGGATTTCGTCAAATCATGGAAGAGCGCCGTCAAGCCGATATTGGCAGTGATGGCAAAGGTCGTTTGTCATTGGCTGCCAGCGGCGCAACCGGCGTTGCACTTTTGGAGGATGCCTCTGGTAGTCCATTTGGTTTTAAGTTGGATGGCTTACGCACCGATCTGACAGGAGTTACAACAGCTGGACCCACAGGCGACCCCTCCGGCGTTATCGTTGATTTTTCATTGCCCCTGCCAGGCGAGGGAGAAAAGCTGTACATTTCGCTTGATTTGCCTGATGGCACGACCACAGAGTTGGCATTAACAGCGAAGGCTGGCGGTGATATCGGAGCCGGGGACTTCTTGATTGGCGCGGATGCGGCCACCACAGCTGCCAATTTTCAGACGGCCCTTGGATCCTTGTTAGAGCGCGAAGCGGAAACAAGTTTAAGCGCTGCCTCCATGCAGGCAGCGGCAAATAACTTTTTTACCAGTGGTGCCGATAAAGTACAGCGCGTCGATGGACCACCCTTTGATACGGCAACTGGTTTACGAGATGCAACAAGCGCAGATACGGTGGAGTGGTACCGCGGAGATCGTTCTGATACGCCGGCCCGCGAAACCGCTTTTGCACGCATAGATGACAATCGGCTTGTTGCATATGGTGCACGCGCTGATGAAGACGCCTTTAGCACCATGATCAAGCAATTTGCAATTTTGGCTTCGGCCACATTTGATCCAGCTGGCGAGAATGATCAGGCGAGATATACTGCGATGGGCGACCGTGTTCGCGGCACATTAAGCAATTCCGAGAACTCTAAAACTATTGACCGGGTCATTGGAGAGCTGGCCATCGCGCAAAACGCCCTTGGCGAGGCGGATGACCGTCATATATCCGCGGATAATTTAGCAACGACTTTCCTTGCCGAGATTGAAACCGCAGACATTAACGAGTCAGCCGTTAAATTGCTGGCATTGCAGACCCAGTTGCAGGCCAGCTATCAGGTCACGTCAATGCTGTCCAACCTCTCCCTGGTCAACTTCTTGTAGGGATATTTTAGCACATTCTTTCTTAGCGCAGGGTGCCTGACCCTCTCAAAAGGGTCCCTCAATGATCCGTTGCACAACACAACACCCTCCAAGTTACCTTGGAGGGTGTTGTCATTTTTAAATAACTGTCATTGGAGTTTACACAGCAATATCCTGGATTTGCTGTACTTCTGGATCCGGGGCAATGTCGCAGCGATTGCGGCCGGCGCCCTTGGCCCGATAAAGCGATTTGTCTGAGCGCTCGATCAAGGTTGCGGCAATGTCATCATGTGTTGCCTGTGCAATGCCAATCGAGACCGTCAGGCGTCCCAGATTTGCTCCCGTTGATCTTTTGATCAGCTCTTTTGCTGCGATGGCTTCGCGAATTTGTTCGGCAACGGTGAAGGCATCATTCTTATTGGTGTTTGGCAATATCACAGCAAATTCTTCGCCGCCGTAGCGAGCTGGTAAATCCGCGCCCTTCAAGCTGTTCTTGAGTGTTTGCGCAACCAGTCGCAGGATCTGATCTCCCGTTTGGTGGCCATAAGTATCATTGAAGTTTTTAAAGTGATCGATGTCAACGATAAGTAAGGTAAGGTCGGTGCCTTTTTCGCGCATATTATCAAGTGACTTCCTCATTTCGCTATCGAATTTTTTTCTGTTTGCGAGGCTGGTGAGGCTATCGGTATTGCTTTCGCTGCGAGCCGTATCCAAATCCTTGTGGAGAACTTCGATTTGCTGCGTGGATTGTTTCAGTTTGGAATTCAGGTTTTGATTATTATCAGCCATTGCGCGGGTAATATTGGCGAGAATTTCCATAACACTATGCAGTTGCTCGGGAGTGTTCACACTGGCAAATTTTGTTTCAATCTTGCGCAAAGCGCTATCACACTCGTCGGATTTTTCTCCAGCGGCGTTCATCACATCGATAATGTTGCGTATTTCCGTATTGATCTTTGAGCCAATGTCCTCGGAAATATCCATCATTTTATTGTTTGAGAACAAGTCATCATGAATTTTTGCTATATCTTCTGAATTAAGCTTGGTATTTTCTTTTTTCAACTCATCAATAGCTGTCAAGACGTCTATATTGCCACCAGATTTATAGGCATACATGACTTCGTACATTTCCGGCCATACGGGAATAGTATCTTGAATTAGCGAAGAAAATGCACTTTCCCCTGTCCCGAGTGAGCGCTCGAAATTATCCGTATATGTCGAATGCATATCCATCCCCTTAGTCGCATAAAACAATCTATGTATTGACTATGAAGGTTCACGGTTAAAACCCCCTTAATCACATGGACAAGGAGGACGATTTTGCTGTCGTTCCAGATTTGCTGTCAAGGATCGTTATATGGGAAGAAAAAGGGGGGGCTAGTGTGTGATATGCCCGACTGAAAACTCGCCTTTTTCAATGCGTTTGGCCAATCGCTCGGTCAAAGCGGCAACGGCATCTTCGCCATGGGTGTCGACGAGTGCGGAAATAGCGGTAAACAGTGCCGCTGTTGCAAGCGTATCCGATTGCACACCATTGGCGCTTGCTTCATCCCAGGCATCAAGAATATATTGCAATGCATTTTTGTGGCTTTTGGTCGAACGCTCGACCTGGATGAGTTTCATCTCAGACATTCCCCCCGCTCAACAAGTCAAACTACAATTTTTTGCAGTATGCTGGTCGCGCATATTCAAATTTTGTGAAAAGCTTCAAGAAAGCAGGCGATCCCTGTTTTCCATCCCCCACTAGCTTTGTGTCTTGAAATCTTTGGAATAATTTTTATCCAGGCGTACCTGATTAAAGCTATTTGCAAGACGACTTCGTTCTTAGCATGAGCCAGCGGTCAGCTGCCGAAATCTTGCGCGAACTGGTTAATGTCCCCAGCTTATCACCAGCCATGTCGAAAACGTTGAATTGCAGATTGTGATTGGATGGAAAATGTGGGTCAGGTTTTATTTGTTAGAGCGGATGATCGCCCTGGAAAGAGTGATGCCTTCTTTTAAAAAGCGGGTAATCGCCAAGGTTGCTGGACGTGTGCAGCTATGATAGGTGCGTTGATAGCCGCGATAGCCACGATTGAATTTGCGCACCAGGCGAGAGCGGCGTTTGGCTGAGGTTCCCTCGGCATCTATCAAGGCATCCATTCGCTGGCGCCATCTTTGCCCTTCTTGCGCTTTACACAGCTCGCGCAAATAGTGTGTTGCGCCAAGAATTTCAGCTAGGCGCATCAGCTTATCGTCATAGGGTCGTTGTTCTTTGCTGTCGCCAAAATCTGTGCGGCGCTGAGCGTCTGCCGTTGGGGGTATTGCTACAAGGGCAATGGACAGGCAGGTAAAACCGATCAGGACGGTTTTGGATAAAGGAGGCAGTTTAGTCATTTGTCGGACATCCCGGTATTGATCATGTTCTACAAGTAGATCAGCGATCAGGCCAATTCATGGCGATTTTCGCAAAGCTACTTAAAAACGGGAGCAAAGCCAAGGGGGTATCCTCGTTCAACACGCCATTGTTTAGAAATGATCGTCGATTGAACGTTGTGAATGATCCTGCTGGTTGACAATAGCCGAAGCTTCATCAATCAAGTCGCGCAAAATTGGCGCGCTTTGTTCACAGGTCTGCGACAGACCTTGTGTATTGCCAGCTTCAGCCTGGCGGCGCACGATATCAAGTGCCTTGATGCTTTCTTCGTGCAAGCGCTCAATAACGGTATCAAAAGTTGAGCGAATATTTTCCGGGGCATGACGATAGGCCGTTATGGCAAGATCTCCATCACGAAAACCAGAGGTCGCAAAATGCTCTTCATAGCCGATTGGCTCCCATGAAAGGAGATAGATGATCAGTTCTTCAGGAGTGCTTGGAAGCTGTTCGAGCAACATTACCATACCGGAATAATGATTGAGATAGTCGGTTGTCAGCAGGCTGGCATTATTGACATTGGTACCTTCAGTATGTTCGCGAAGATGCTTGCGCATGGTGCTGCTGAATTCTTCGATTAATTGCTCGGTATTTTGGTCCGTTGCTGGTTTCATAATATAACTCGCTTTAAATAGGGCTACCTTTTCCTTCGGGAACATGATTAAAGATTAGGCCCATATGGTTGCCAAAGAATTACGTTGACCAATTAATTCTGGATTTGTTGAAAGTAATGCGATGATCGAGACTGACGCAGTGAGACATGCGGTCAAACTTATTCAATGCAAAAGCGTGACGCCAATAGAGGGCGGTGCCCTTGATTATCTGGAACAGGCGTTGAGCAAGATCGGCTTTACCTGCACGCGGTTGCCGTTTCGTGAAGAGGGTACGCCAGACGTCGATAATCTTTATGCCCGCATTGGAACAAGGGCGCCAAATATCTGTTTTGCCGGTCATACTGATGTGGTGCCGGTTGGCCATGAGGCGGATTGGCGATTTGCACCTTTTGAAGCACGGATTAAAGATCAGATATTGCATGGTCGCGGCACCGCCGACATGAAAGGCAGCATTGCCTGTTTTCTGGCAGCTGTTGAAACATTTTTATCTGGTCTGCCCGGTGACCTGCCGGGTTCAATCAGTTTTTTGATCACTGGCGACGAGGAAGGACCGGCTATTAATGGTACTGTTAAAATGCTCGATTGGCTGGACGAACATGGTGAGAAGCTGGATCATTGCATCGTTGGGGAACCCTCCAATCCGGACAAAATTGGTGAGATGATCAAGATCGGTCGCCGTGGCAGCATGAACGGTGATATTACTATTATTGGCAAGCAGGGGCATGTGGCTTATCAGCATTTGGCCAATAATCCCATTGAGGGTTTAGCGATGCTGATTGGCAAGCTTTTGGGAGAGCCGCTCGACAATGGCACCAGCACTTTCATGCCATCCAATCTCGAAATCACCAATCTGGAAGTTAATAATGAAGCGGTCAATGTGATCCCGGCAAGGGCTAGCGCACGTTTCAATATCCGCTTCAACGATGCCCATACGCCAAGCAGTCTTGAACAGCTTATGCGAGGCCGTATCGAAGCAGCGCTCGCGGGAAGCCCCTATGGGGTCGAATTGGCATTTCGTGTTTCGGGGGACAGTTTTGTCACCCAGTCGGGCGATCTCACTGACAAGTTGTCTGATGCTATTAAGCGCGTCACAGGGCTGGTGCCTGAGCTGTCTACAACCGGGGGCACATCGGACGCGCGTTTTATAAAAAACCATTGTCCGGTCATTGAGTTTGGTCTGGTCAATGCCACTATTCATCAAGTCGATGAGCAAGTTCCCCTTGAGCATATGCAAACGTTGACAGCGATTTACACCGACTTTCTCAAGACCTATTTCTCCAAAGATTGATCGCTCTTATGCTGGATCATAATCAATTTTTGTAAAGTAAAGCCCGTGGGCCGGTGCAACCGGCCCGCAAGCCGCGCGGTCTCTGCTATCCAATACATCGCGGATCTGGCTGATCGGCCAGCGGCCATCCCCGACCATTTGCAAGGAGCCTACCATTGAGCGCACCTGATTGTGCATGAAGGAGCGCGCTGATGCGGTGATCGTCAACACTTCACCGCAGCGTGTGACTTCCAGATGGGATAGAGTTTTGAGTGGGGATTTGGCCTGACAATTAGTGGATCGAAAGGCTGTGAAGTCATGTTTGCCGTGCAGTAATTGAGCCGCTTCGTTCATTTTATCGACATCTAGCGGTCGATGCACCAGCCAGGCGCGTTTTTCTTGAATGGTCAAAGGAGGGCGCCGATTGACGATCTTGTATTGGTAATGGCGCATGCGGGCCGAAAAACGTGCGTCAAACTCTGCGTTCACCGCTTCCACCTTGAGGATGGATATGGGGATCGGGCGTAAATGCTGGTTGACGGCGTCACGGATGGTATCGGTTGGATAGCTTTTAGCCAGATCAATATGGGCGATCTGGCCGGTTGCATGGACACCGGCATCTGTCCGTCCAGCTCCATATGGCAGATTGTCACTGCCACAAAATCCCTTGAAGGCAATGCCAATTTCCGATTGCACCGATGCGCCATTGTCCTGGATCTGCCAGCCAACAAACGGCGTGCCATCATATTCGATGGTCAGCTTATAACGATGTTTGGTCACGAATGAGATCCGCTCTGCTCAATGATTTTGCGAATGGGTTTGAAAGAGCGGCGATGGTGCGGTGTGATGCCATATTTTGTCAAGGCCTGTTGATGGGCCTTGGTGCCATAGCCTTTATGTCGCTCAAATCCATAGAGCGGATGTTGCAGCGCCATCTCGCCCATCAGGCGGTCTCTTGTCACTTTGGCAATGATAGAGGCAGCAGCGATAGACAAGGAGAGCTGATCACCTTTGACAAGCGCTTGTGCCGGGCAATCAAGGTCCGGGCATTTGTTGCCATCAATCAAAGCAATGGCGGGCAGGGATGGCAGCTGCGCAATGGCGCGTGACATGGCCCCAAGTGTGGCCTTGAGGATATTGTCGCGGTCGATCACCTCGACGCTGGAGAGACCAATACCAACAAGTGAGGTGCCGCAAATCTGCGTGAATAATTGTTCGCGTTGCTGTTCCTTCAGTTTTTTTGAATCGTTCAGCCCCGGGGGGATCATCTTTATATCAAGGATCACTGCAGCGGCAACAACTGGCCCGGCCCACGGTCCGCGTCCCGCTTCATCAACGCCAGCGACCGGTCCGTTGAATTCATCTTGCAATGAGGCCTCGTGGCGATAGTCCGGGAATTTCTGCATGTCTTTGGCAAAGCGTTTCATGGGCGCAAGCTTATACCAGCCGCCTCGCAAATTGACAGCACAAATTATGGCGTAATGGATTGGATTTAAGGCGAGGTCCGCGCCGGTTCATGCTGTCCTACGCGGCACCCATGAACAACAAACTAAACCGGCGCTTCAAGCCAGTCCCATACTATCGGGACGTAGCAAAACCTGACTGATGAAAATTCATTTCAGTTTTAGAAATGATCAGTCCTTCCTCACTGTCAGTATTTTCCCCGATCTAGCCTAAAACAAGGCGGTAGAGGAAGTAAAGTTCGTGAGTCACCGTGAATATGGGATGTAAATACTGGGTAGATACTGACGATTGCGCGGTTTTAATTCTCCTTACCTAAAGGGAAAGCGCAAGGACCATAGAAGTTTAGTTGGCTCGCTATCTTGATGTTTTTCAAGACCGATTTCCATGTCTGTATGCCCCTTTGAGGGTTGTTCCGTATAAGTTCCAAATAGGCGATCCCAAAGCGAAAGGCTGAAACCATAATTGGTGTTGAGTTCGCGGGGGATAATTGAGTGATGGATACGGTGCATATCGGGCGTTGCCAGAAAAAGCCGCACAATTTTGTCTAGCGTGAAGGGTAATTTCAAGTTTGAGTGGTTGAACATGGCGCAACCATTGAGAATAATCTCGAATAGAATCACGGCAAACACCGATGGACCAAGGATAAACACGAGGACAATTTTCCATAGCATGGAGATGATGATTTCGATGGGGTGGAAGCGTAAAGCCGTTGTGACGTCGAATTCTACATCTGAATGGTGCACTTTGTGAAACTGCCACAGCATTGGCACATAATGCGCCGCGACATGCTGACCATAGATCGCCAGATCAAGCAGCACCAGCGAGATGGCAATTTCCAGCGCAGAGGGTAAGGAGAGCAGATTGAATAGCCCCCAGCCCTGTTTTTCGACATAGACAGCAGCGGCGACAGCAGCAACCGGGACAATTGCACTGGCCAGTAGTTTCATGACAAATCCGTTGAAGACGGTCAGCAATACATTGGTACTTAAGCGCGTGAGGCTTTCGCGCACGCGTTGGCGGCGCGGCCAGAGCGTCTCTAGCACGAGTAAAGTCAACAAGATGCTAAAAAAGGCGATCAGTCTGATCGATCCACTATCTCCGATGATTGCCATAGTGCCGTGCTCTTTCTTCTATATTTTGTTGCGTTCATGAAGCTGTACCTCAACTCATCATCACACAGGGTTCACAATCACGTAATAAGACTGCGACTTATTGCGCAATGACGCCTGTGGGAGCGGTTTCAAGATTGAACGCTGCAGCCATCAAGGCTTTAGTGTAATCGGTTTGTGGGTCATTGAAAATTTGCGTCGCAGCACCATCTTCCACAGCAATGCCGTTGCGCATGACGATGACATGATTGGCCAAGGCCCGCACGACGCGCAAATCATGAGAGATAAACAGATAAGAAAGCTTGTGGTCCTCTTGCAGCTTCAAGAGTAACTCGACGATCTGAGCCTGCACCGAGACATCAAGCGCGCTGGTTGGTTCGTCCAGCATGACGAATTTGGGCTCAAGGATCATGGCGCGCGCAATGGCGATGCGCTGGCGCTGGCCACCAGAAAACTCATGGGGATAACGATCCTGGGAATCTGGATCAAGGCCCACTTCGTTGAGTTCATGCGAGACCCGTTCGCGCCGTTGCGCCGGTGTCATGTCGGGGCGCTGGATGATCAGGCCCTCTTCGATGATTTGATTGACTGACAGGCGCGGCGATAGCGAGCCGTAAGGATCTTGAAAAACGATCTGCATTTCGCGTCGCAGGGGCCGCATATCCTTGATTTGATATTCATCAATGCGCTGCCCCACATAGGATATCGGCCCTTTGGACGATATCAGCCGCATTAAAGCGAGGCCGAGCGTGGTTTTCCCCGAGCCGCTTTCCCCGACAATGCCAAGGGTTTGTTTTTCTTTCAATTGCAAGGAGATGCCATTGACGGCCTTGACGTGATCGACCGTTTTGCGAAACAGGCCGCGCTTGATCGGGAACCAGACTTTGAGATCTTGTGTTTCGATCACCGTTTTGGCGTTGACGTCTTCTTGTGGTGGTTCGCCGCGCGGCTCGGCGTTCAGCAGATGCTTGGTATAATCGTGCTGCGGATGATCGAATATATCGTTCGTGTCGCCTTTTTCGACGATCTCGCCATCTTTCATGACGCAGGTGCGTGTTGCCATCTTGCGAACAATGCCCAGATCATGGGTGATCAGCAACAGCGCCATGCCGAGCTCTTTTTGCAAGTCTTTCAACAGCTCCAGGATTTGCGCCTGAATGGTCACATCAAGTGCGGTGGTCGGTTCGTCGGCGATCAGCAGGTCTGGTTCATTGGCCAGCGCCATGGCGATCATGACGCGCTGGCGCTGTCCGCCAGATAACTGATGAGGGTAACTCTCTAGCCTTTGTTCGGGATCCTTGATGCCAACCTTGTGCAACAGATCAAGTACGCGGGCGCGGGCGGCTTGTCCTGAAAGGCCGCGATGCAATTCCAGCACTTCGCCGATCTGGCGCTCAATCATGTGCAGGGGGTTGAGCGAAGACATGGGTTCTTGAAAAATCATCGAGATCGCATTGCCGCGATACTGGCGCAGTTTCTTGCCTTCTATTTTCAGCAGATCGTCGCCTTTGAAATAAACTTCGCCATTGGGATGCGAGGCGGCGGGGTAGGGTAGCAGACGCATGATTGAGAGTGCTGAAACGGTTTTTCCTGAGCCACTTTCGCCAACCAGAGCAACCGTTTCACCCGGTTTAATATCAAACGTGATATTTTTAACGGCATGGGTGAGGCTCTTTGATGATTTGAAGTCAACCGACAGATTTCGCACTTCCACGAGCGCACCTTGATCCAAAGGCATTGTCGCAAAGGACTTTAATTGCTCTTGTGATTGCTGTTGCGTGGCTTTTTGGGCGATTTTTTTTGCTTGACTACGTGCTTTGCTTTTGCTCTGTCGCTTTTTCATCAAAATTCCTGGTAGCATTTATATCTTGCGAACTTCATTGCCCAGGGTACTCGCCCTAGCAACCATCGCTACATTAGGTTAAACCAAGCGATCACTACAAGAACTCTGTGGCTCGCTTGAGAAAGAAATTATGTCGCTTAACCTCTATAATACACTGACCCGCTCGAAACAGGAATTTATTCCTTTGGAGCCAGATAATATCCGCATGTATGTGTGCGGCCCCACGGTCTATGATTATGCTCATATCGGCAATGCCCGCCCGGTGATTGTTTTCGATGTTCTGTTTCGCTTGTTGCGCCATCTCTATGGCGAGGACAAAGTCACCTATGTGCGAAATATCACCGATGTGGACGATAAAATCAATGCAAGGGCCGCCAAGGAAGGCGTGTCCATCCAGGATCTCACCAAGCGCACTACAAAGCAGTTTCATGAAGACATCAAGGCACTCGGTGTTTTGGAGCCGAGCATTGAACCTCGTGCGACGCAGCATATTGAGGGCATGATCGAGATGACCAAAACCCTTATTGAAAAGGGCCATGCCTATGAGGCGCAGGGGCATGTTTTGTTTGATGTCGCCAGTGACAAGAATTATGGTGGTCTATCCAATCGCTCCACCGACGAAATGATGGCGGGGGCACGGGTCGAGATTGCTGACTACAAGAAAAACCCAATGGATTTCGTGCTTTGGAAACCATCGAATGACAAGGAACCCGGCTGGGATAGCCCGTGGGGAACAGGTCGCCCCGGCTGGCATCTGGAATGTTCGGTGATGTCGAAGAAATATCTGGGAGAGACCTTTGATATTCACGGCGGTGGATTGGATCTCATCTTCCCGCACCACGAAAACGAAATAGCTCAAAGCACCTGCACTCACGAAAATGAGGTGATGGCCAACTATTGGATGCACAATGGTTATTTGCAGGTCGAAGGCGAGAAAATGAGCAAATCGCTGGGCAATTTCATCACCATCAATGAGCTTCTCAAGGAGTGGCCCGGCGAGGTGGTGCGCCTAACCATGCTCATGACCCATTATCGCAAACCCATTGACTGGACGGTGAAGACCTTGACTGCAGCGCAAAAGACGTTGGATCACTGGTATGAGCTGACATCTGATGTTGAAAGCGGCTGCATCTTGTGCGCCGATGTGCTTGGCGCGCTTGAAGATGATCTCAACACCCCCAAGGCCATATCAGCGCTGCACGAGTTGCGCCGAGAAGCTGCCAAGGGAGAGCAGGGCGCGGCCGGCTGTCTGAAAGCCTGCGCGCAGTTTATGGGCCTGCTTAATCACAGCACTTCAGACTGGCGGGGTTTGTCGTCTTCCTCCCGCGTCGTCGATGAAGCTGCCGTGCAAAATCTGATTGATGCTCGCATCAAAGCACGCGGGGGCAAGGAATGGGGGGAAGCCGACCGTATACGCGATGAATTGGTGGGCATGGGGATCGTTCTCAAGGATGGTAAAGATCCCCAAACAGGCGATATGGTTACAACATGGGAAGTCCGACGCTAAGAGGTTATAAAGCGGTGCACATATTGTTTTGAAATATGCGCGCGAAGAACCTATATTGATATGAGGGACTTATAACAAGACAAGGGTAATATTATGGGATTTCGCTTCTGGATTATTGTTGCTGGCTTACTGGGCGCACTTGGTGTTTTTCTGGGGGCTATGGGGTCGCATATGCTGGCCGACACACTCACCGGCGACAGGGCAGTGTGGTTTGAAAAGGCCTGGCGCTATCACATGATCCATGTGTTTGCGATTCTGTTTTGCTCGTGGCTGATCTGGGTATTTGATCACGGGATGGAGTCCCATGGTTCCTGGAGCGCGCGTTTGTCGGCGGCTTTTTTCTTTTTCGGAATATTGCTGTTTTCTGGCTCTCTTTACATGAAAGCCATTATGGGCGGTTCTCCGCTCATTCCCCTCATCCCCATAGGGGGTATGAGCTTTATCCTTGGTTGGGTGCTGATAATGGTCTCGGGCTTTCGCATTCCGCGTTTTTAAAGCTGTTTAGAATTCCGAGGGGAAGATGGTGTTCCCGGGCAGCACTTCCATGGTCGATGCTACTTCAATAGCGGTGGGCAATATGTCTTTGGCCTCGCTCACCACCTTGAAACTGACCTCAAGACCGGGGCGGATAAATGTTTCTTCGCTCATATGGCGCAAGAGCTCCAGCAAAGGCTGCCAGTAATGATCGATATCGGCGATAATAATGGGCTTGTTATGCTGGTTGAGCTGTGACCAGGTTACCTGTTCAATGAGCTCGTCAAGGGTGCCGGCACCACCGGGTAAAGCAACAAAGGCATCAGATTTTGCGAACATATATTGCTTGCGTTCATGCATGCTGTCGGTGACGATCAGTTCTTGAACATCGCGTAGCATATGTTCCTTCTCTGATAGAAATTCGGGGATAATACCCGTCACATGCCCTCCCGCTTCAAGAGTTGCGCGGGCGACTTCTCCCATCAATCCAAGGCTACCTCCGCCATACACCAAGCCGATGCCCCGATTAGCAAGGTCCTTGCCCAATATCTTTGCCGCTTTGGCAAAGTTGGGATTAACCCCAGAGCCTGAGCCGCAATATACACAGACTTTTTTGATCTGAGCCATTTTCAGTGCGCTATGTTCCATGTCCATGCAAGTCTCCTGATAATTCAATTGGCGTTTGATTTGTTCGCTCAATATGTTTTCCAAGTGTCAGTATCGTCGAAATCTTTGGCAACTGTGTGATCGGGATGATCAGCCTCGCATATTCGTTGGACTTAGTGCAACAACGCGCTTTTTTGCCTTTACCTTCTTGCGAAGGGGGATTGGCCAAACAGCATAAAGATTGTATTGTAAGTATCAGTAAGTTAAGGATGTTCCCAATCTTTCAAGAGTATGGCATGAAGGCTGTTATTTGCCTCTTGAGCGTTTATTAAGGTTTGCGGGCCTTGGAGATTGTGGTGCGTTTTGATTGAAACAAGTTTCCTTTATCGTCAAGAATGGGGCGATTTTGGATAAATTTAAAGAGTGTGTGAGGCAACGGATCAAGATGAGTTCATCAAATGGAAAATCATTTACAGGCATGGTCCTCGTGGTGCTGGCATTGTTTGGGGTCGGTGGGGCATTGGTCGACAAATTTCGCCACGCAGAGAATGATCAAAAAATAGTCGATCCGCTCCCTGTCAAGCAGGCGCAAGATACCGGTTTGCAGGTGAGCGCCGTACAAAAACCAGGGTTTGTTTCGGCCAATCTGGCCAATGATGGCACTGGGACGCTGGCAGGTAAAGCTCTGCCCGATACACGTGTGGTGCTCGAACTCAATGGCAAAGCCGTAAAGACAGCGGATGTCAGCAAAGGTGGCGATTTTTTCATTGAGCTGGAGCTGCCATTGGCTCCGGGCAAGCATATGTTGCAATTGAATTCTGTTGCGTCCGCGCAAGGCCCCTCCGTCCAATCGGATCAGCAGATCAAATTAGACATTCGCAAAGAGCAAGATATTATCGTGACGTTCCTGGAACCCGGTCAGCCGCCGCAAATTTTGCAAGGGCTGGAAGATCAACCCAAACATGATACTCCTCCTAAAAGCGTGGATCAGGCAATAAAAAAAACCGTGTCAGTCGTCCCGCCATCACCTGCTCCAAAAGCCAGATCGGGTGATCAGCCGGGATTGGCGACCAAAGTGGCTGCGAGCCCCGCCGCGCCCAGTAAGGCGGATCAGCCGAATATTTTGTTCAAGGAAACCACTTATATCACTGCGGCCAACGAAACGGGGCGGATCAAGCTATCTGGTACAGCACGTCCTGGGGCGAAGCTGCGTTTTACCATTGATGGCAAAGAAGTTGGCCGCACGATTGCTGATCAATCGGGTTTTTGGGCTCTGGAGACAAATCAATCATTGTCTCAAGGAGCCCATATGCTGCTTGCTGAACAACTCAACGATAAGGGACTGCGTATCGCC
This sequence comes from Alphaproteobacteria bacterium, assembly GCA_024280475.1. GTDB lineage: Bacteria > Pseudomonadota > Alphaproteobacteria > Rhizobiales > JAKIUO01 > JAKIUO01. The sequence continues at coordinate 35,496 of JAJRQA010000077.1, read as the reverse complement.
CATGCGCAAGTCCCCTTTGATCGTGCCGATGCCCCCTCCAAGGGCGCGCCAAAATCGGCCTGGGACAGGTTTGCGGGCATATTCACGGTTGAGCCAGACGCTAACGGCGAGGTAGCACAGCCAAGTTCAGGCAAATCTGAAAAGGCGGCCTCAGACAATACCGGACCGATGAAATCAGGCAAGGGCAAAGCGTCGAAGGGCAAGTTGGCAGATGCATCCAGATCTGCCCCAATTCCGGCCACATCTGCAGCCAAAACGGGAGATACGGGCAGAGAAAAATTTGCCTTTGAATCGCTAAGCTACGAAGTCAGTAAAGCTGGCGGCCTGTTGGAGTTATCAGGTCGTGGGATCCCTGGCAGCCATATTCGTCTGTTTAAAGGGATACAGGAAATAGGCGAAGTGGTCGCCAATAACAAGGGAAATTGGACCTTTGCAAAGCGCGGCAAGATGAAGGCGGGGACGCATATATTTAGAGCGGGACATGTTTTGAAAAGCGGTCGGATCGCCTCGGAAGCCCGATTGCAATATGATCATGTGGCAAGGGTTCGTGAAGTACTAACGGCAAAAAGTGCGGATAAAAACCAGATCCCATCGGCTAAGCCTGCCAGTGGCACCCCTCCCCAAAAGATGAAAGACCGGGAGACATCTTATACGAAACCAGCGGCTAGCGGTGAGGGGGCTGATCACTCTATTCCAGCAGGCACAAAGCAATCAATCGTTGCCAAATCGCAACGCCGCCCCGCTGTGCAAGCTGTGGCGCCGCGCACAAAAATAAGGAAGACCGGGCCCCGCCGCGCTCATCGTGCGAAAAAACCGCGCCGGAAAATGGTGCGCCGCTCTATTACTCGTCGCTCTGCCAAGAGACGTTCCGTGGGGCGTTACTATCTCTCGCGTAAAAACAAAGCCAGATATTTGGCCAAAAGAAGGAAGTATCCAAAATCGCGGCGCACCCCCGCCAGAGTGAGGGTTCGTAGCGGCACGACATTATGGGGGTATTCCGAGCATTATTATGGTCGCGGTCGGCACTATCCGCTTATACAGCGAGCCAATCGCCGCAGGATCAAAGATCCCAACAAGATATATATCGGCCAGCGAATAAAGGTCCCGCGTTTGCGTAAACTCCGGCGAAAGCGGCGCTAGCTGCAAGGGTATTATTTCTGGCTCGCGCAAAAGAACTTGCGGTTGCTTACGTAATTTTAGGGCTTTTAAGGTATGTTGGGAGCTGGTTTGTTGTGATTTGGGTTCAGGTTGTTAAGCGTAATTGTCCAATCACTGCCTCTTGTTTGCTTCTTTGTGGCTTGTTTTGAGCCTATTGAAACACGCATGCAGTATAGGTTGCTGACAACCCCGATATGGGGAAGTTGTTGTGAGTATTGTATTTGAGTTTTTAACGCGCGCCAGTGTGACGACGGTGCTCAGTCTGGTCTTTCTGGTTGTCTGATCGACCGGTGCATGGTGGTATTTCATGCGACATAACGACCCGACAAACAGGCTAAAACCATGCTCGATTATTTCGGTTTGGTGAGCGCCAATATAGATTTTATGAGAGCCGGATCATCCCATTCGCGCCCGCCAATGGCGCGAAGGGCGATTTTACCCTGTGGATCAATAATAAAAGTCGTAGGAAGCCCCATCATGGGCCAGCGGCGAGAGACCTTTGAACGGGCGTCCAGAAGTACTGGGAAATCCACATTGAAATCGGTGAGGAAGGACCAGATCTTGTCCTCATTGCCACCCACATGGATGGCAAGCAAAGTGACATTATGCTTTTTGAGGATATCCCAGGCCCGCTGCATGGACGGGATTTCCGCGCGGCAGGGAGGGCACCAGGTGGCCCAGAAATTGACTACCACGACATTGCCTTTGAAATCGGACAGTTTCATCTTGTTGCCATCAAGGTCGGGAAGCTCAAATTCGCGTGCCATAGGGGTGCCGGGAAACGGATGCAGCAGTTCTTGAGCCTGGGCCGCTATGGGCGATGAAAAGCTTAGAAAAATAGCCACTATAACGGCGAACCAGCTTGACCATACGGGCACGGTTTTGGGCGTCGATATAGGGATGTTGGCAGCTTTTGATAGTTGTGTAACTGGTTTCATTTGCGTCCCTTTGGTCATTTGCCGCACTCCAGGTTTTGCAACATTTTCACTTTCTTTACGCCGCCTTGCAGCCAGCGAACTTCGAGGTCAAAGCGAGTGCCTGGGGGCAATGCGAAACTGATCATGCCCCAATTATAATCTGTGGATTGATAGCTTTGTGTGGTCGGGAACAGTGCCCAGTGGAAAGCCACTTTGGCATTTTCAGGGACTTTTTTTGTATCCCATATTTTTGCCCAATCCTGGCGGGTTTGAATGGGCTGGGGACCCTTGGGTCCGATAATGCGCCATTTGGTTAGCTCGATGACCGTTGCTGGGTCTCCCGGTTTTACACCACTATTGCCAAGTGCAGAACGGTAGATGCAGCCTGTTTTGGCGATATAGTCAGCGTCGCGGGCTGCAAAACCACGCCCCAGAAAAAAAGCACGTACCAGATCAAGCGGCATGGCTTGGAGTTCAAGCTTTAACCCATCCAATGACCATTTGATTGGTGTTGACCGGGGGGCTGGCGATTGCGCATTGGCGACCCCTACGGGAAATGGCGGTAGCCCTCCATGGCTTTGTGCACCGGTTAGGAACAGACAGGCGATAAGGAGTGTTTTCGTCTGGAAGTTTCGAACTTGTTTTTGCATGAAGGCAGCCAGTAGGTTTGTGGGATTTCGCCATAAAGATATAGCATGCGCTTGGGCGCGTGTTAAGGCCCATCAAAAAGGGCGGACCAACTATTGCTGATCCGCCCTTTTTTTAATGTTTGATCTGCACGCCGACTAGATCTCAAAGTTTTCGAGTTTCTTGGCAGTGATCTGATTTTTCAGCGTTACATAGTCCGGCATGCCGTTTTTATAGGGCGGATAATCTTCGCCTTGAATGAGCGGCAAAAGATAGTCGCGGCCAGCCTGCGATATGCCAAAACCATCTTCGGAGATATATTCACGTGGCATCATTTTTTCGACATTGGCAATATCAGCAAGATTGCCTGAGCCAACTTCCCAGGTATAAGGGTTGTTGCCGGTGCGAATAATGGCGGGCATGATGGAGTTCTTGCCCTCAAGCGCCATTTCAACACCGGCTTTACCCATGGCATAAGCCTGTTCAACATCAGTTGCAGAGGCAATGTGACGAGCGGCGCGCTGCATATAGTCAGCAACGGCCCAATGGAACTTATAGCCCAAAGCATCTTTCACCATATTGGCAACCACAGGAGCGGCGCCGCCCAGCTGAGCATGGCCAAAACTGTCTCTGGTGCCTTGTTCGGCAAGAAAACGTCCATCTGGCCATTTGGCACCTTCTGAAACCACCACCGAGCAATAGTCGTATTTTTCGACATTGGCCTTGACCTTGGCAAAGAACTTGTCCTGATCGAGATCGATTTCAGGGAACAGGATAACCACCGGAATATCATTGGTTTCATCGGCGGCAAGCCCACCAGCTGCTGCGATCCAGCCTGCGTGGCGACCCATCACTTCAATGACGAACAGCTTGGTCGAGGTCTTGGCCATGGAGCGCACATCGTAAGAGGCTTCTCTTGTGGAGACGGCGATATATTTGGCAACCGAGCCAAAGCCGGGGCAATTGTCCGTGACCGGCAAATCATTATCGACGGTTTTTGGCACATGGATGGCCTGCACGGGATAGCCCATTTTTTCGGAGAGCTGGGAGACCTTGTAGCAAGTGTCGGCACTATCGCCGCCGCCATTATAAAAGAAATAGCCAATGTCGTGAGCTTTGAAAACTTCGATCAGGCGCTCATATTCGCGCTTGTTATCTTCAAGGCTTTTGAGTTTGAAACGGCAAGAGCCAAAAGCGCCAGCGGGCGTATGGCGCAGTGCAGCGATATCAGCATCGCTCTCAAGTGAGGTATCGATGAGCTCTTCGGTAAGAGCGCCGATGATGCCGTTACGGCCTGCATAGACGGTTCCGATTTTGTCGCTATGCTTGCGTGCTGTTTCAATAACGCCGCAGGCTGAGGCATTGATGACAGCTGTAACACCGCCAGATTGGGCGTAAAAAGCGTTTTTAGGCATGAGTTCTCCCGGGTAGTTAGTTCATTAAACAAGATTGGTTTGTGATTGGTTTGGCGCATTGCTAGCACCTTTGGGCGCGAAGTGCAAAGTCCCCTTCGTGAACAAAGATTGCGCGCGGGCGGGTTGAAGCTTGCCAAAAAGACCAAGGTTGCGCGTTGCAACAAAATAGAATATTCAAACTGTTGCATCTTGCGCACAGGACCTGAAATGTTCTAAGAGCAGGTATCGTACGCACAAGAGGGGTTAAAAACACGAATGTCGAAACAGTATCCTGTCATTTCAGTCACCGGATCGTCGGGTGCTGGTACTTCAACGGTCAAGAAGGCCTTTGAACACATTCTCTATCGCGAAAAAGTCAAAGCGGAGATTGTCGAGGGCGATAGCTATCATCGCTATGACCGTGCGGCCATGAAAGAAAAAATGGCTCAGGAAGAGGCGGCGGGAAATCCCCATTTCAGCCATTTCGGCGCGAACGCAAATCTATTCGACGAAATTGGCGAATTGTTTGAAACTTATGGCAGCACCGGGACTGGTAAAAAACGCTATTATGTCCACAATGACGAAGAAGCCGTGGAACTCAACAAGCGTCTTGGCTGCAATGTCGGCTCTGGTGAATTTACACCCTGGGAAGACCTGGAAACGGGCACCGATATTTTGTTTTACGAAGGTCTGCATGGACTTGTAAAAAAAGCGGCTCCTCACGTTGATCTTGGCATTGGTGTCGTGCCGATTGTCAATCTGGAATGGATCCAGAAGATTTTCCGCGATTTTGATGATCGTGGCTATAGCCAGGATGTCATTGTTGATACGATTTTGCGCCGGATGCATGATTATGTTTATGACATCACCCCGCAATTTGGGCGCACAGACATCAACTTCCAGCGCGTGCCGATGGTCGATACATCAAACCCGTTTATCGCCAGAGACATTCCGACCGCAGATGAGAGCATGGTGGTGATCCGTTTCGCGCATCCGGCCAAATTCAATATCAACTTCCCCTATCTCTTGAATATGATACATGACAGTTTCATGTCGCGGCGTAACACGATCGTTGTGCCAGGTGGAAAAATGGGGCTGGCCATGGAAGTCATTTTGACACCCATCATTCACGACCTGCTGGAGAAATCCAAGTCTGCTTAGGGCCAATTGGACCTTCTTGCGGCACGATGGACGCTAAAATCATCGTGCATTCTACATTTGACTGCTTGTATGCCTTTGGGCTGTTGAGCGAACTTTTTACTATTCAACGGACTTGGTCGATCAGCCATATCTGTTGGTGTGACTTTCCTGGAGGGAAAATTTATGAGCAATACGACCTACGACGCATCCCACAAGGATATGGCCAACGCTATTCGTGCACTGTCAATGGATGCGGTACAAGCCGCCAATTCAGGACATCCTGGCATGCCCATGGGAATGGCTGATGTGGCCACCGTGCTGTTCACCAAATTCATGAAATTTGATGCAGCCAATCCAGATTGGTTTGATCGCGATCGGTTCATTTTGTCGGCCGGTCATGGCTCCATGTTGCTATATTCTGTCCTGTATCTGATGGGCTATCCAGGCGTTGAGCTGGATGATCTTAAAAATTTCCGTCAGGTCGGGTCAAAAACAGCGGGCCATCCTGAATATGGTCACATCTCGGGTGCGGAAATGACCACCGGACCTTTGGGGCAGGGCCTCTCCACAGCGGTTGGTTTCGCTATCGCAGAAAAAATGGTAGCGGCTCGTCATGGCGACGATATTTGTGATCATTATACCTATGTCATTAATGGTGATGGTTGTCTGATGGAGGGTGTCTCCCACGAAGCCATTGATATGGCTGGTCACATGAAGCTCAACAAGCTGATCGTTCTTTGGGATGACAACAATATCACCATTGATGGGGAAGTGGGTGTGTCGAGTTCCACAGACCAGATCAAGCGCTTTGAAGCAGCTGGCTGGAACGCCATGCGTTGCGATGGGCATGACGCCAATGCTATTGAAGGGGCGATCAAAGCCGCTCAAAATTCAGACAAGCCAACATTGATTGCCTGTAAAACTGAAATCGGTCATGGTTCGCCAAACCGCGCCAACACGGCTCGTGCTCATGGTGAGCCGCTTGGTGCAGATGAAATCAAACTGACCCGCGAAGCTCTTGGCTGGTCACATGAGGCCTTTGTTATCCCCGATGATGTGAAGAGTAGTTGGCAGGCCGCTGGCGCTCGTTCCAAGGATGTCATGGCCGCCTGGGAAGGGCGTACCTCAAGCCTTAGCGCTACCGAGAAGCAAAATCTTGGCGATCCCATCAGCGGTGACGTCATGGGGCAGGTCAAAAGCGCCATGCTCGATGTCAAAAAGGCTATCTCATCTGAAGCCCCTAAACTGGCCACCAGACAATCAAACGCCAAAGTGCTTGAAGCCCTAGTGCCAATCGTTCCAGGGATTGTTGGCGGTTCCGCTGACTTGACGGGTTCGAACGGTTGTAAAACCAGCCAGTACAAAGCCGTGACTCCAGATGATTTCTCTGGCAACTACATGCATTATGGTGTGCGTGAATTTGGCATGGCCACCTTCATGAACGGCATGTCCTTGCATGGTGGCGTGGTTCCTTACTCCGGGACCTTCCTCGTTTTTGCAGATTATTCACGTCCAGCCATTCGCCTTGGTGCCTTGATGGGTGTGCGTGTTATCCACGTCATGACCCATGACAGCATCGGCGTTGGTGAAGATGGTCCAACCCATCAACCGGTTGAAACATTGTCGGCGCTTCGCGTCATTCCTAATCTTGATGTGTTCCGTCCAGCTGATACTGTGGAAACAGCGGAATGTTGGGAGTTAGCTCTTTCGGCAGCAAAAACCCCGTCGGTCATGTCTATGACACGCCAAGGTCTCTCAACGGTCCGTACCGAACACACGGATGAGAATTTGAGTGCTAAGGGCGCCTATGTACTTGTCGATTGTGATGGTGAGCGCGATGTCACTTTGATGGCCTCTGGTTCCGAGGTCGAGATTGTCGTTGCTGCAGCTGCTGATTTGAAAGCGGCCGGTGTCAATGCTGTCGTTGTTTCCATGCCTTGCATGGAGCGCTTTGCCGCTCAGGATCACACCTATCGCCAAAGCGTGCTTGGCAGCGCTCCACGCGTTGCTTGTGAAGCGGCTCTTCGTCAGAGCTGGGATCGCTGGCTTGGCGATCACGGTGCTTTTGTTGGCATGACCGGCTTTGGAGCCTCTGGCCCCGGTGCAGAACTTTATGAGCATTTTGGAATTACTTCGGCTAATGTTGCCAGTGAAGCCAAGGCGGCTATTGCACGAAAATCGGCTTAAGTGCTGATATAGGACTTATGGTTAGGCCCTGTGTCCTTACGGGACGGGGCCTCAACCGACCAGACACGCGGCTTTGTTGAAGGAAGTTTCAACAGGACCAAACAGGCATTGGTGATCAAAGAGCGAGAAATGAAGATGAGCAAAAGTGTAATGAAAAGCATTGCCAAAGCAGATGTGGCAGGTAAACGCGTTTTGGTTAGAGCCGATCTCAATGTTCCTGTTCGTGACGGTAAAATTACTGACATCACACGGATCGAGCGCTTTTTGCCAACCGTCAAGGATCTGCTCGAGCGCGGTGCCAAAGTGATCATCATGTCTCACTTTGGTCGCCCCAAAGGCAAGAATGTCCCTGATATGTCTTTGTTGCCCGTGGCTCAAAAACTGGCTCATCTTTTAAAAGACAAGCATCTGTTGAACGCCAAAGTACGGTTTGCTGAAAATTGTATTGGCCCAGCTGCACAAAAAGCGGTGGGTGAACTGGAAAATGGTCAGGTGGCCTTGCTTGAAAATCTTCGCTATCACGAAGGCGAAGAAGCAAATGATGAAGCCTTTGCCAAGGAATTGGCACAGCTTGGCGACATTTATGTCAATGATGCCTTTTCCTGTTCGCATCGGGCGCATGCGTCAACTCACGCGATAGCCTGGAACCTGCCAGCTTATGTTGGTCCCAGCATGAAGGCCGAGCTTGATGCTCTGTCAGCGGCTCTTGATACCCCAAAACGACCTACGGCGGCGATTGTTGGCGGTGCTAAGGTGTCTACCAAAATTCCTGTTCTCACCAATCTGGCCAAGAAAATGGATATGTTGGTGATCGGTGGCGGTATGGCCAACACATTCATGTTTGCGCAAGGCATGAATATAGGCAAATCTCTCTGCGAACCAGATTTTGCAGATGAAGTTCACAAGATTTTCACGGCGGCCAAGGAAAGCGGCTGTAAAATTTTGCTGCCCGTTGATGTGGTGGTAGCCGATGAGTTTAAAGAAGGCGCCCACAATGTCACCTATGACAGTGTTGACGTCCCCGCTGATGAAACGGGCATGATCCTTGATGCTGGTCCAAAAACCGTGGACATGTACAAGGAGCATTTGCAGCAATGCGAGACCATCCTTTGGAATGGACCACTTGGCGCTTTTGAGATCAAACCATTTGGCGTGGCGACATTTGAGCTGGCAAGAGAAGCTGCCAGACTGTCGCGCGAAAATGGTCTCATTTCAGTGGCAGGTGGAGGGGATACCGTGGCGGCTTTGAATACCGCTGGGGTCAGTGAAGATTTCACCTATATTTCTACTGCTGGTGGTGCGTTCCTGGAATGGCTCGAGGGGCGCGAATTGCCAGGAGGTGTGGCGCTTGAAATCGGAAACTAGGATTTTCCAGTCCCTCAACCAACTATTAAAAAACCGGATCTCTCTATGGGCTCCGGTTTTTTGTTGACCCTTTTCCCAGGGCGCATAATTATTGGCCCTTGCCAAGGGCCGTTTTCCTTGGCTATGTGGATCGGGCGATTTTTCCTTGTTCGTGCACCAGACAAGACAGGCAGGATTCTCCGTCAGATCGCACCGTTCATTCGACATTTGGGCTTTACACAATAAAAAGCCGGACGAGGTGAGAACCCCATCCGGCATTTTGTTTGTTTTGAGAAAAACAAATTTTAGTATTTGTATCCAGCTTCGAACAAAGATTCTTGAGCAGATGGCTGGGAGCCGGCAACATAATCGCCTTTGGATGCTTCCGAGTTGGCTTGTGCTCTAGCGAGGACGGCTTTTTGACCAGCTTCAATATCTGTTCCCTTCCACGCTTGCAGACAAGACTGCTGCAAGGCGCGACCATATGAGAATGTGACGCTCCATGTGCCCTTGCGAGGAACGCTGTTCATGGTATTGAGGAAAACAGAGGCTTCTTCTTCGGTGAGGCCACCAGACAAGAACATGATGCCAGCAACAGCTGCTGGGACACAGCGATCCATAGTCCGCATGGTCGTTATGGCGACGGTTTCGGGATCGGCCTTGGTGCTTGCACCGGCACCAGATACGGTCATGGAGGGTTTGAGCAATGAGCCTTCAAGGAAAACGCCATTTTGGGCACAGGCCTTGTAAACTTCATTCAAAACGCGTTCCTGGACTTCGGCTGTGCGTTCAATCGCGTGGGAACCATCCATGAGAATTTCGGGTTCAATAATCGGCACCAGACCTGATTCCTGGCAAATGCGGGCATACCGGGCAAGACCCCACGCATTTTCCTTGATGGCCAGATCACTTGGGCAGCCGTCGGGGGTGATTTGCAAAACAGCCCGCCATTTGGCAAAGCGTGCACCAGCTTCATAATATTTTGCGGTCCGCTCAGCCAGTTCTTCAAGTCCCTGGCACCATGTTTCACCTTCAAGTGCACCAGCAAGAGGGCGCAGGCCTTTGTCTACTTTAATGCCCGGAATAATGCCCAGCTTGTCAAGTTTAGAAACCATTGTCTCGCCATCAAGGTGATTTTGATAGAGGGTTTCCTCGAAAAGAATAGCGCCACTGATATATTCACCAAGGCCATCAGCGGTGAAAAGCATACCGCGATAGGCCTGGCGATTTTCTTCGGTGTTTTCGACGTTAATGCCTTCAAGACGTTTGCCAATTGTTGGTGTGGATTCATCAACGGCCAGCAGCCCTTTTCCTCGTGCGGCCAGCTTATTTGCATTCTCGCGAAGCTCGTCTTGTTTTTTTAGCATGTTGGTCTCTCTTTGGTTGGCATATTCAATATTGAAATACACATATGAAGATGTTTTAATCTGTTGCCGCGCAAGATAGTCTTTTTGTCAAAATAAGCAAGGGGGTTGTCGAAGAAAATAAGCGGGGATAGGGACCTTTTTGCTAAAGAACTGCCTATGGGATGCGGCAATCAAAAAATCGCCGAACGAATGTATCGCGGCCATCTGGATCAGAAAACTTCACTATTACAGCTTGCTAAATAGTGCTGTTTTCAAGAATGGTTTGGTTGAAAATGATAGGAGCCTTGCGACAATACAGCTTGCCAAAGCTCCGGTTTTTTGTTGCAACAATTGTAGCAGTAGGGGATAAACAGCCTACAAATAAATGTGAAGCCAATCCTTTGAGGATCCTTAGAAAGGACCATGCGCGATGAACAATGAAATTTTGATCTCACCATCGATTTTGTCGGCAGACTTTGCCAAGCTGGGCGAGGAAGTCCGCGCCATTGATGAACAGGGCTGCGACTGGATCCATGTCGATGTCATGGATGGCAATTATGTGCCAAACATTACGATTGGTCCAGATGTTGTTGCGGCGCTTCGCCCCCATACCAAAAAGGTCATGGATGTTCATTTGATGATTGAAAATGCCGATAATTATATCGAGGCGTTCGCCAATGCGGGGTCCGACCATATTATCGTGCACGAAGAAGCATGCACCCATCTTGATCGCTCGTTGCAACTGATCCGATCATTGGGTAAAAAAGCTGGTGTGTCGCTTAATCCGCACACACCTGAAAGTGTGATCCAATATGTCATGGACCGGATTGATCTGGTATTGGTGATGTCTGTTAACCCTGGTTTTGGTGGGCAGTCGTTTATCGAAAGCCAGCTTGATAAGATTAGCAATATCCGCGCCATGATCGGTGATCGCCCTATTGATATTGAAGTTGACGGCGGCGTCAGCCCGGTGACTGCCGGAGCTGTTGCGGCTGCTGGGGCCAATGTACTGGTTGCTGGATCTGCCACATTCAAGGGTGGACCATCGCAGTACAAAACCAATATGGATGCCATTCGCGCCGCTGCTGCCGAAGGCTTGCGTAACAAGGCTGCTTAAGCTCGTTTGAAAAGAACACTGGTCGGGAGAATATGATGGTCGATATCGCAGAGAAAATGAAAAATCAGGATTACAGCTGGCTTGAAGCCGTTGTTTTCGATCTCGATGGTACTCTGCTTGACAGTGCTCCCGATCTGACGGCCGCGCTTAATCTCGTCTTGGAGATGGAGGGATTGTCGCCGCTTGGGGTTGATAGTGTGCGCTATATGATTGGCGCAGGGGTGCCCAAACTCATTGAACGCGGCTTTCGCGAATATGGTGTGGAGCTTGATGCCAATAATCTGGATCCCGACCTGCTGGATGCGTTTTTGTCCTATTACGATGCCCATGCGGCCGACCTTAGCAAGGTGTATCCCGGCACGTATGGTTTGATCGAGATGCTTTGTAATAAATCTGTTCGCATTGGCCTTTGCACGAATAAGCCAACAGAGGCAACGCTGGCAATCTTGAGCAGCTTTGCAATCGAAGACTGCTTTGACAGCGTCATTGGCGGCACGTCGGGATTTCCTAAAAAGCCTGATCCAGCTGGCCTTAAAGCCTGTCTTGTAGAAATGGGTGTGACTGCTGAACAGACATTGTATATCGGTGATAGTGCCACTGATGTGAAAACGGCGCGCAATGCTGGTCTGCCCGTTGTGGCGATGACCTATGGCTATGAACGTACGCCAGCCAAGGATCTGGGCGCGGATATGATCGCTGACAGCTTTAAGGAGCTGGAAATGGCGATGGTCAAAACCGTAAAATTGCGCCCTGGAGCTGGAAGTTAAAAGTTTTTTAGCGCGACTTACCGAGCGGGAATATTTAGCAAAATCTTAACTGCGTAATGAGACACTTCTCCAAATAATAAATATTTGATCGAAGGAATGTCGCACATGTCATCTGCTCAGGTTTGCTTAACTGATTTGGAAGCTCTATCCGTTGAGCGTGATGCTGGCAAGCGCCGTGAGCTTTTGCGCAAGGTCACCGATCTCTTTTTTATCACCGAAGAAAAACAAAGCGAAGCTGATCGAGATATTTTCGGCGGTGTGCTGGAACGCATTTCTTTTGAGCTGGAAGTGGAAGCGCGGGCCGAGCTGTCTCAGCGCCTTTCTTCCACGCGGTTTGCGCCTCATAACATCGTGCGGCGTCTTGCTGAAGATGATATTGATGTTGCCAGGCCCGTGCTTGAACGCTCGACCGTATTAACAGATGAAGATCTCGTTGATATTGCCTATTCGAAAGGGCAAGAGCATCTTATGGCTATGACCCGCCGTGAAGCATTGTCGGCCGCCGTGACAGATGTCATCGTACAACGCGGTAATGATGACGTGTTGACCAGTGTGTCAGGGAATCTTGGTGCCTCTTTTTCCGCCAAAGGTTTTGATATGTTGGCCGTCAAGGCAACGGACCTTCCCAAATTGCGTGAAAATCTGATTGAACGTGATGACGTTCCAAATGAAGTCGTCGAGATGATCAAGGCCAGCGTGGCGGCCAAGCTGAAAAAAGAATTTTCAGATCAACATTCCGACATAAGCGCCATGGAAGTTGATCATGTGGTTGAGCTGCAATCCGGCAATATGGACTTTTCTTCTGTAATAGAGGAAAAAGGTGTCGGCATGCCGCAAATCGATATCCAGGATTTGAATAAAAAAGGCCTGCTGACACAAGCTAAAATCAGAGAATTCGCTGAAAAGGGCCTGCGGCCTGAGCTTGTTCATTCATTGGCGATTAAAGCTGGTATTGATGCTGGTATGGCGTTTCATACCTTGTACGAAGCAGAAGTGCCGGCGCTAGCTGTTCTTTGTCGGGCCTATCATTTCAAACGCGAAACATTTGGCCTGTTGCTGCAAGAGCGAGTGCGCGCGAGCGGTCTGGCAACCGAACATGTTGTCAGCGCCATGAAGCGCTATGATAGCCTTGACGATGAAACTGCCCAACGCATTTTCAGGTTCTTGAAAGTCAGGCTGTCTGTCGCCAGCTCGAAATAGACTATTTTCAGTTGAATTAGTCGCTCAGTGAACTTTGGATGCCTTGATGGCGGCTGTCAAATCGAGCCCGGAGTTGGATTTGCAGCGCTTGATGGCCAGAGATGTTTTGACACTGTCAACATTGGGCAGGGCGGTCAGAACATTGATGACAAAATCCTGAAAGTGACCAAGATCCGTGGTCGCGCATTTCAGGATAAAATCGATTTCTCCCGAAAGCATAAAACACTCGATCACTTGTGGCAGTTTGTGGATCTCGTCACTAAATGATTGCAGGTCGCTTTCCGCCTGACTGGTGAGGCCAACCATCGCGAAAGCTGTTACATCAAATCCTAGAAGCTTTTGGTTGAGGGCGGCATGGAAGCCGTCAATGAACCCTTGTTTTTCAAGATTGCGCACGCGCCGCAAGCAAGGAGGAGCGGATATGCCCACGCGCCTTGCGAGTTCGACATTGGTGATCCGACCGTCTAATTGCAGCTCCGAGAGGATCTGCCAATCGATTTGATCGAGCCTGAAACTTTGTTTCATATGAGCATTTCCCATAAAGAGTTCGGTAATATATGTACCTTGTAGCACTCTTTTGCGCAATGATATTAGCTTGATATGGCGCGCTTGTTGTAGAATTAGAACAGCTGGGCTGCAAACATTTTGACATTGTGTAAATGTACGGTGCAGATGGTTGAAAGTGGTTGGCAAAGGTTGGAATGAGCGATGAACAGCGCGCAGCTTTTTCAAAAGGCATGGATTGTCTCTGACGGTAAAACAGGCGATCTTGTGCAATGCAATGGCGTCACCCAGGCTTTGGGTGTTGATGCAGAGCTGAGGATAATCTCCCCCACAAAACCCTGGGTCTGGATGATGCCCAATGGGCCCATTCCGCCCCATGACAAGATCAGCAACCCCCAAAGTCCTATATCTCAACCGCTGCCGGATCTGGTCATTTCTTCGGGCTGGCGAACGCTGGCTTATGTCCGCGCGATAAAAAAGCAGCAACAGCAAAAGGTTTTTACGGTTTATCTCAAATATCCGCGTAACAGCGCCAATTTTCTCGATCTCATATGGGTGCCAGCCCATGATGATATCTCCGGCGAGCGGATCATTTCCTCCATAGCCAGCCCCCATCGTTTTTCACCAGATATATTGGGGGGTGAATTTGCACAAATACCGTCTTACTTGGCCAAGCTGCCCCGACCGCTTGTTGGGGTTTTGCTGGGAGGAGACAGTAAGGACTATCATTTTAGCGACGATGATTGCATACGTTTCGCCATGTCGTTGCGAGCGCTTTCTGACACGGGGGTAGGGCTGGCCATTACACCGTCGCGGCGCTCTCCCCCCCGGTTGAGAGAGGCCATAGAGCAGCATTTGTCCGGCGTGGATTATTATTGGTGGGACGAGTTGGCAGTCAACGCCGCACCCAACCCCTATGGGTTTCTTCTGGCGCAATCAGACGCTTTTGTGGTCACGGCTGACAGTGCCAATATGGTGGGAGAAGCCTGTGTCACGGGCAAATCGGTTTATGTGTTTAAGCCATCGGGCGGGTCAAAAAAGTTCGACAGATTGCTCGATAAGTTTTCGTCTCATGGGGCAACCAGACCTTTGCCCGAGCAGATTAAGCAACATGTCCCCTGGAGCTATGAACCGCTCTATGCCGCTGGTGATATTGCAGTGGAAATCAAAAAGCGCGCTTTGAAGCAATTTGGCAATTAGCAGGACAGGACCATGAACGATCAAAATTCCCTTCGGCAACAGATCATTGATTGTGCTATTGCCATGAGTACCAGCGGGCTATCTCCGGGGCGCTCTGGCAATGTCTCCGCGCGCGATGGCGATGGCTTCTTGATCACGCCCTCGGGGCTGGCTTATGCTGATCTGGCTATCGAAGATATTGTCTATGTAGATGGGGCAGGTAAAAGCGCCAGCCAGGAACGCGCACCATCAAGCGAATGGCGATTCCATCACGATATTTATCACAGTTACAAGAAGACCGGCGGCATTGTTCATTGTCACTCGCGCCATGCCACGGCACTGGCATGTTATAACATGGAAATTCCAGCCTTTCACTATATGGTGGCCGCTGCGGGTGGCAACAAGATCCCCATTGCCCCTTATGCGCTTTTTGGAACGCAAGAGCTAAGCGATCATGTGGTGAAAGCGCTTGATGGTTACAAAGCAAGCTTGATGCAGCATCATGGTTTGGTGGCGCTTGGTGATGATGTCTTGAGTGCTCTTGATCTAGCGCATGAGGTCGAAGACCTGGCCGCGCAATATGTGCTTGTACGCGCACTTGGCGGAGATCAGATTTTGAGCGACGAGCAAATGGATGAGGTGATCGAGCGCTTTAAATCTTATGGCAAGCAGGACAGTATATGAGAATTGTCGGAGGGGAATATAAAGGCACACGGATACAGGCTCCAACTGGCACGGGCACACGGCCGACATCAGATCGGGTGCGAGAGAGCCTGTTCAACATTCTTGCTCATTCTTTCGATGAATTTTCAATCGAGGGTGCTCGCGTGCTGGACCTGTTCGCGGGAACCGGGGCGCTTGGACTTGAGGCGATCTCACGAGGTGCAGCCTTCGCGCTGTTTGTCGATAATGACCCAGACGCCAGAGGGGCGCAGCGTGACAATGTAGAAGCGCTTGGCTTAACGGGGCGCACGCGCCTGTTTCGGCGCGATGCGGCAAGCCTTGGAAAGGCCGGCAATATGGGACAATTCGATCTGGCATTTCTTGACCCCCCTTATGGCAAGGGACTGGCAGAAAAAGCCTTGACCGGTGCAAAAGAAGGGGGCTGGCTGCAAGAGGGCGCGATGGTCGTCATTGAAGAACAAACCGAATCTGAGCTTGCGCTACCCACTGGCTTTACACAGCTTGACAAACGTATCTATGGGAGCACCAAGCTTGTGTTCTTGCGAGTTGCAGTCTAGCGCTCCTCGGTAAACGGGCTGACTGAACTTTCTGGGCTTTCGGGACGGCTGAAGGCGTGATCAACATGTTCGATACGCAAGGTTTCTGGGCAATCATCATTGCGGCATTCATACCAGCTGCCGCCGGGCACCTTGACCTGCCAGAATTCGCGCCAGCCTTGGCGTACTTTACGCTTGGGGGCCGAGACAATTTTTTCTGAATATTTGCTTTTTGAGGTCGTGCGCCCTTCTTCCAGAACCTCAATGGGATTGACATACCAGTCATAAAGCATCGTCAGGGCAAGGGAGAAGAGGGCAATAGCGAACAGGCGCACAAATAGTTTCATGTCGAGAAAATCCTTTATTGCAGAGAGCTTCTAGCGTCTCTCGAACAGTTTTTCAATATCGCTAAGGTGAAGTTCCACATAAGAGGGACGACCGTGGTTGCATTGACCAGCGCCTGGCGTTTGTTCCATTTCGCGCAGCAGCGCGTTCATTTCTTCGGGTTTAAGACGACGGCCAGAGCGCACAGAACCATGGCAGGCCATGGTTGAGCATACGGCTTCCAGCTGCTCTTGCAGTACAAAGGCCTGATCGTTTTCCATTAGATTGTCGGAAAGATCTTGCACAAGCCCCTTGATATCGCATTGGCCTAGCAGGGCTGGAGTTTCGCGAACCACCACAGCGCCTTCACCAAACAGCTCCAGATACAGACCAAGTTTGGCAAAATCATCGGCCTTGTCAGCCAGCAGCGCAGCGCGCTCTGGATCAAGTTCTACGACTTCGGGGATCAGCAGACCTTGCCGGGCAATATTATTTTGCTCAAGACCTTTTTTCATGCGCTCGTAGACAATGCGTTCATGGGCGGCGTGCTGGTCGACAATGATGATGCTGTCCTGGGTTTGCGTCAGGATATAGTTTTCGTGTAATTGGGCTCTCGCTGCTCCCAGAGGAAAGGCGGTAAGCGTGGGATCAGCCTCTTGTTGATAGGAGCTTGTGTCAACACTAGGCTGACTAAGATCGGTATTGGCCATGTTAAGCGGTGCTTGACCAGCATCGGACATATGGGTGGCAAATTGGGGGGCATAGGTGCGGTTTTGACCAGCTCCTCCCTGAACTGGCCATCCCGCTGATGACTGTCCGCCATATTGGGGGGCGGGTGCCCGTGGCACGCCGCCCTGATGGAAATGATTAAGACTGTCGCCACCGCCAGCCGAGCTTGACAGATGCCCCGCACCAGCCAACGCTTCGCGCAATGCGCCGATGATGAGGCCGCGCACACGCCCTGCATCGCGAAACCGCACTTCCGTTTTCGCTGGATGGACATTGACATCAACTTCCCCGGTCGGCAATTTCAGGAACAGGGCTAGCAGGGGATGGCGGCCATGGGGGATGAAATCCCCATAGGCGGCCCGCACAGATCCCGCCAGCAGTTTGTCACGTACGGGGCGACCATTGACGAACAAAAACTGCATCATGGCATTGGCACGATTGAGAGTGGGTAGGCCGGCAAACCCCGTGAGTTCCAGGTCATCACGTATGGCCTTGATGGCCAGGGCATCATCCAAAAAATCAGCCCCCATGATACGGCCAAGTCGGGCCAGTACGCCTTCGCTGTCGCCGTCCATCACTTGTGGCAGTCTTAGGGAGGCGCGTTCTCCCACCGTCAGCGTAAAGGCTACTTGCGGGTGCGCCATAGCAAGGCGCTTGACCACATCATTGATCGCCATGTTCTCAGAACGTTCAGATTTCATGAATTTGAGTCGCGCCGGTGTCGCATAAAACAGATCCGCCACCTCGACCCTTGTGCCTCGATTGAGTGCGGCAGGGCGGGGGCCTGATTTCATGCCACCATTGACCTCGACCTCCAGGGCTTGCGAGCTGCCTGCGTCCTTGCCAGATTGAAAGGCCGGACGAGAGGTGATTTTCAACTTGGCGACGGAGCCAATGGAAGGAAGCGCCTCACCGCGAAAGCCCAGCGTGTGAATGGCCATCAGGTCAGTGCCTTGCAGTTTGGATGTAGCGTGACGCTCAACGCACAAGGACAGATCCGCCTCGCCCATGCCCATGCCATCATCCGCGACACGGATCAGCGACAAGCCACCTTTTTGTGCGACGATTTCAATCGATTTGGCCCCCGCATCAAGGGCGTTTTCAATCAGCTCTTTGATGACGCTGGCGGGGCGCTCAATGACCTCTCCCGCCGCAATGCGGTTGATCATATCGGGAGGCAACTGGCGAACGCTCATTTGAGGTATTTATTCCTAGTGGGATGTTTTAGCCTGCAAACCCAAGGCTATTCCATCTGTGAGAGATATTCGCGCGTCAGAACCTTGCCAAGCTCCACTGCTGGTTGGTCAAAGGCATCGACCCCGTAAAGATCTGCTGCGAATATCGTTTCCATCATGAAATGCATGATAAGCGCACCAAGGGTCTGCTCGTCAAGAGAGGGAATTTCAAAGGTTCGGGTCGGACGGCCAGATTTAATGAGCGCATCGTGGATGGCATGTTGTTCGGCGTCAACAAGATCTCCTGCGGTGCGTCCGCCCAAAACATCTGCATGAGCCAGTTTGGCAAGTTGCGGAGAAATGCGGGGGCCAACGCTCTTGTTGGTTAGGCCCATCAACGTAATCATGTGATCATGGGGACCATCGAGATAGAGTTGTAACTGGGAATGTTGGTCAATAGGTCCAAGCGCTGAGATGGGGGTTGAGCCCCCCCCGGCCTTACCAAGGCTTTCGGCCCATAATTGTGCATACCAGGCGCCAAACTGGCCAAGTTGATCGCAATAGGGCATCAGAACAAGATTGCGGATGTTCTTTTCGCGGTCAAACGCCACATTAAGAGCCGCCCCGATCGCAGGGGGGAATTGCGCGGGATCATCGCAGTTCAGCATTTGTTGTACCATATGCATGGCACCCTGGCGGATGGCATAGGGATCAAGCCCTCTTGCCATTGCTGGTAACATGCCCACATTCGTGAGTACGGAAAACCGTCCGCCAACCCCAGTATGATGATCAATGGTGGGGATTTTATAATGTTTACAAATATCAAGCAGACCATTTTTGACACCGTCTCGATGAGGTTCGGTCAGGCCCAGAAAAAGCTTGGGGATCTCGTGCTCAAGGCCGGCATCGATCACCACTTGCAAGGCCGCCAATCCTTGCATGAGGGTTTCAGCCGTGCCTCCCGATTTTGACGTAAGTACAAAGCGCGTATCTGCAAGTTCAAGACCATCAAACAGTTTGTTGAGCGTTGCGCCATCAAGATTGTTGTAGAAGCGTACTTCAGGGCGGTTGGCGCGGTCGGAACCATTTTTTTCAGGCACATGCCAGGAAGAATATTGTCCAAGCATGCGTCCGCCAAGCCCAGATCCGCCAATCCCCAAAAAAACAATGGTTTTGGCATTGACGCTGAGGCGGTCAAGGGCCGCACGGGCGATCTCAAGATCTTTGGTGTCTTGGGGGACCGTTAAAAGGGAGAGACTATTATTCTTGTAGGCGGCTTGCATATCGGCAAGGGGAGCCTTGAGCTTGTCGATCCAGCCATTCAGTTCCCTGGACGATAATCCAAAAGAGCCGACCGTTTTCTCGAGGCATCCTTCAATGGACTGTTGATAATATGGCGTAGAATTTTCGACCATCTGCCCCCCAGCAATAAGTTTGACGATTTAGACAGTCGTTCTTTTAAAGGGTCTCATGTTAGAGGCAATCCATACCTGACTGCATAGTAAAATCAAAGTTATAAATCCACGAGGAGAAAATTGGCAGTATACGCTGTCCAATCGATCCAAATATCATTTGATTCTCCCAGGTCAGCTCTTTTTATCGGTCGGGTTGCCGACAATGGTAATGATGAGCTGATCTGGCTGAATGAGCCGCTTGGCAACCGCCTTGATCTGTTGGTGGGTGACATCTTCAACTTTTTGGTTGCGGGTGTCGATATAGTCGAGCCCCAGATCATCCATCTGGATCCACAATAGTTGGCTGGCAATTTTTGAACTGGTGTCAAAGCGCAAGGGATAAGAGCCAGTTAAATAGCGTTTGGCGTTTTCCAGCTCAAGGGCTGATGGACCTTTTTCAGCAAGACGTTTGAGCTCGCTGGTGATCACATCGAGTGATTTATCAAGGGCATCATTTTTGGTAGCGACACCGCCTAAAAACAAAGCGCCGTGATCAAGAGGATATAGATAGCTGTAAACGGAATAGGCGAGGCCTCGCTTTTCGCGCACTTCGGTCATCAAGCGAGAGGCAAAGCCACCTCCGCCAAGAATATAGTTGAGCACATAAGCTGGGATAAAATCCTTATCTTCACGCTTGATACCCTGGTGGCCAAACACGGCGACTGATTGGGGGTTGTCCATGGTGATGACCTTGCGCGTAGCCCCCGTGATTTTGGTCACTTCGGGGATTGCTTTGAGATCAGATTTTTCAGCGAGCTCGCCAAATACTTTGTCGAGGATAATGGCCAGGTCGCTAGCGGTAATATCGCCCACAACGCCAATTTTCAACGTGTCTTTGGCAAAGATTTTGCGCCGATAGGTTTCAAGGTCTTTGCTGGTAATGCTTTTGATCGAGGCTTGCGAGCCTTTCACGGAGCGTGCGTAGGGGTGATCGCCATAGGCAGTCTTGAACCAGGTACGTGAAGCGATTTTATTGGGGTCTTTGGCGGCAAATTTGAGGCCAGTCAATAGCTGCCCGCGCATACGCTCCAGAGCGTCTTTACCAAAACGGGGCTTGTTAAGAGCCAGGTGCATTAGTTCAATGGCTTTATCGCGGTTACGCGTCAAGGTTTGCAGATTGCCATCAAATGCGTCGCGTGAGGCGTCAAAATCAATCCGGATAGCATATTCATCAAGTTGCGACTGAAACTCTTTCGAGCTGATATCGCCAGCTCCTTCGTCAAGCATGGCGGTGAGAAAGTCGGCGAGACCTTCCTTGCCCTTGGGGTCTTGTGTTGCGCCGCCCTTAAAACCAAATTGCATGGCCATCAAAGGAATGGAATGATCTTCGACCAACCAGGCTTCAATGCCACCCGGGCTGACAACCTGCTGAATACGATCAGCATATTTTTCGCTTGGTTTTGCAGCTGATGACAAGGACATGGTGGCGTCAGTATTTTGAGCTGATATGGCAGTGGCACGATTATTTTTGATCATATAAAAAAATCCGGTCAAGACGAGTGCAAGGGTGAGCGCGAGCCAATACGGACTGGTTGTTGCTCCCGGTGTAGCTGGCGATTTATGTTGTTGCGGCATCACGTCTTAATCTCCAAATGGGGTGAACGGTTCTGGCGGGGTTCAACTAGCCGCGCTTGCCTTGTTTCTTTGCAGCTTTGCTCAATGTCTTGGGCTTTTTATCTCCAGGCAGCAGCAGGCCTGTGACACTTGATTTCTCCAGCAGGTATTTTTTGGCGACGCGCGAAATATCTTCAAGCGTGACTTTTTCTAACCGCTGTGGCCATTCTTCGACATCCTTGACGCTTCCACCAACGACCATGGCCCAGCCATATCGGCGCGCCAGTGTCGACTGGCTATCAACGCCATAGACATATTCAGCGATATAGGCGTTTTTCGATCGTTCCAATTCTTTCGCAGTGGCGCCTTTTTCGACAAATTCACGAAGGATTTTATCAAGAGCTGTTTCAACATCTGCTAGCGATTTTTTACCAGCCGCAATCGCGTAAAGTCCGATACGGCCATAATCGCGGCCATTGCCGGAATACCAGCCGCCAACGCTGGTGGCGATTTTATCATCGACGACTAACCGGTTGTAAAGACGCGATGTGGAGCCGCCCGCCAGGATTTTCATCATCAGATCTAGCGCTTCGGCTTCACCTGGTTCCGCAGTGCTATAGCTTGGGGCATGATAAAGACGGTTGAAGGTTGCCTTGCCGGTACGAGGGTCTTTGAGGGTGACACGGCGCGGGGCAGCGGGTGCAGGTTCCTTGACCCGCGCTCGCAGGCCAACGCTGTCTTCGCGTTTTACCGGACCGTAAATCTTGGTCGCCAGTTTCTTGACCTGTTCTGGCGTTACATCTCCTGCAACAATCAAAATGGCATTGTTGGGGGCATAGAAGCGCTTATAAAAAGACAAGGCATCCTCGCGTGACAGCTCAGCCATTTCGTGTTCCCAGCCGATTACTGGCGTACCATATGGATGAGAGGAATAAAGAGTTGCCATCATCTGCTCGGACAAGATGGAGGAGGGGTCATTATCAACTCGCGAGCGACGCTCTTCCAGAATGACATCGCGTTCGGTGAGCACTTCTTTCTTCGCCAGTTTGAGATTGCGCATCCGGTCCGCTTCCATTTCCATGACGATGGGCAAGCGATCCTTGGCGACGCGTTGATGATATACGGTGGCGTCCTGTGAGGTGAAGGCATTGTCCTGACCGCCATTGCGGGCGATGATTTTGGAAAATTCACCTGACGCGATCTTATCGGTGCCCTTGAACATCAGATGCTCCAGGAAATGAGCGATGCCGGATGTGCCGCGAGGCTCGTCAGCAGCACCAACGCGGTACCACACCATGTGAGTGACGACGGGCGCGCGGTGATCAGGGATCACCAGCACATCGAGGCCATTACCCAGTTTAAACTGATGAACGCGCGAGCTTGCCATCTCGCTGGATTGTTGGGCATTGGCATGCGAGGTCATACTGGTGATGGCATATCCGCTAAATGTGATTGAGAGGAGGATCAGGGAGGAAGACAAAAGGGAAAAACGCCATTTGCCGGGGGTACAGCGGAAGCTTTTCAATAGTTCGTTGAAAAAAAACATGTTTTGCGGGTCTTTCTCGATGCAACTCTTTAAGGGGGCTGTGGGAGTTAAAGCCAAGATATAGGTCAAATTCGGAGCGGGGGTGAAGTCAATTAATCAAATCTGCGTTACATAAACAAGGCAGTGATCGAAGTCTTTCGAAATCCTCTCCCCAAAATGACAGTCGCTGATCTTTGCAAAGTTCAAAATTGGACCTTTTTTTAAACCTGCTGCAATGGGAGGAAAGGGAGCATTCGTGATTGTTCACTGGAGTTGGACGAGCCTATTCCTGTTTCATTGCGCCGTCCTGCAACACACCTTTTTGACGTTTGGACCAGTCAACCTTGTTTTTGAATTCTTCCAGACCATTGCCAGTATTATCGCGCGAGCCCGACCAATCACCGTTCTTGCGATATTCTTTTTCCTTCAAGGCAGCTGTTTTGGCATCGACCTTGGCTGTGAGATCAGGATCAATTGGCCAGCTTTGGCCATTTGTAGATTGTTGTTTTTCGCTTGGTGCTGGCAAGCCATTGATTGCCGGGGGAAGCAACAAAGAACCTCTAGTCGCCATTTTTTTCTCTTCGGCCTTTTGATCGCTGGTGATTTTACCAACGAAAGGGAGTGTGACATCAACACCATCGACACCGCCGCAAGCGCCAAGTGAGGAAGCGGTGAAAAGCAGTAACAGGGCTGTTATAAAACGCATTTTTTCTGTCCTTGCGCCTGTGCGCATTTAAGCATTTCGTTTTAATCAGTTCCGAACCGCCAACAAATCGGGCCTGTATCAAGAGTAATATCGTTCCAAAAATCAATCTTGCGACGATTTTGAGGCCGTTTTGGGGCTTACAAATATTGCATCATACAAGAGTCCCACCACCCCTGCAACAATGGCTATGTCGGCTATGTTAAAAATGTACCAGTTGTAGCCAAAAGCGTGCAGCGAGAAAAAATCGGCAACGCCGGGGCGGATCAGCCGGTCTAGTGCATTGCCAAGGGCGCCGCCCATAATGAGACCAACCGCGGTTGCCGTGAGGCGGGTTTGTTCCGGCTGGGCCAGCCAGACTGCTAAAGCAATCACAGCCAGAAGCGAAAAAGCCCCAAGGGCCAGTCGTCCGGCCATGCTTTCTTGCTGGAAAAGGCCATAGGAAACGCCTCGATTCCAGATCAGAATGAGATCAAAAAACGGGGTGATGACGATCTTGTCACTCTCTGCAATGCCGATGATATTAAGCATCCACCATTTGTAAAACTGATCAAGGGCAAAGGATATGGCGGCCCAAAGATAGCCAAGGCGGCTGAAGGGTCCCCAAAACCAGCTATTGTCACTTGAAGATGTCATTTGCTCATTGGCCAAAACACTATTTTCCCTTCAGCTTGTCAAAACGGCGTACTGCATCAGCGTCGCGCAGGGTCAGTTCTGGAAAATCAGGGTCTGTCCCGACCTCTGGCAGAATTTTCCAAGAGCGCGCGCATTTGTTGCCAGTGGCTTTTTGTGGCATCACAGCGATATCTTCGACGTCATCAAGGCGAAAGGCCTCTCCATTAGCCTTTTCCAGTTTCAACTCCGCCTGCGAGGTGATGAAGATATCGGCAGCGCTTTGCCCGGCAAACGCTTCCAGCAGGTCCTTGTCGTTAATATAGACGATGGGCGCGGCTTCCAGCGACGAGCCGATGCGTTTTTCGCGCCGTTCCACTTCCAGAGCGCCAGTGACGACGCGGCGCACTTTGCGGATACGCCGCCATTTGCGGGCCAGCTCCTTGTTCTCCCATGTATCAGGTACATCTGGGAACAGCCGCAAATGCACGCTGTCGGCATCAGCATGGCGCGAGCGCCAGCTTTCTTCCATGGTAAAGCACATGATCGGGGCCAGCCATGCGGTGAGATGGGAGAAAATCTCATCCATTACAGTGAGCGCGGCTTTGCGGGTCAAGCTGTCCTCGGCCTCGCAATAAAGCGTGTCCTTGCGGATATCGAGATAGAAGGCCGACAGATCAAGATTACAGAAATTGGACAGGGTCGAAAATACTTCTTTGAAGTCAAATGTTTTGTAGCCTTCGCGCACCACCAAATCCAGCTCATGCAGTCGGTTGAGCATATAACGTTCAAGCTCTGGCATCTCTTTATAGGTTATCACCTGATCAGCATTGAAATGACTTAGATTGCCCAGCAAGAAGCGTATGGTGTTGCGCATCTTGCGATAGGCATCGGTGTTGGTTTTGAGGATTTCGGGACCGATGCGTAGATCTTCGGCGTAATCAGAACTGGCCACCCACAGGCGCAGGATTTCGGCCCCAGACTGCTTGATGATTTTTTCGGGGAACACCTGATTGCCAAGGGATTTGGACATTTTGCGTCCATCTTCGGCCATCACAAAGCCATGGGTGATAACACCCTCATAAGGGGCGCTTCCACGCGCGCCACAAGCTTCGATCAAGGAGGAGTGAAACCAGCCGCGATGTTGGTCACTGCCTTCCAGATAAACATTGGCGGGCCATTTGAGATCCCATTTGCCGCTGTTTGTTTCTGGGTTGAGGCAAAAGGCATGAGTGCAGCCGCTATCGAACCACACATCAAGAATGTCGGTAACCTGTGTCCAGTCGTCGATATTGTCGACAAGCCCATCGAGATAGCCAGATTTGGCGTCTTCTTTGAACCAGGCATCGGCGCCATGTTGTTCAAAGCTGTCCTTGATGCGCTTGATCAGTTACTCTGATTTATCAAACGAACCACTAGGAATATAGTCCCCTTGTTCGTTCATGAACACGGTGATCGGCACGCCCCACGCGCGTTGGCGCGAGATCACCCAGTCGGGCTTGTTCTCAATCATGCCGCGCAGACGCGTTTCGCCGCGCTCTGGTGTGAACTGGGTTTGGGAGATGGCCTTCAAAGAACGGGCACGAATAGTGTCTTTGGCATCGCCCTCAAGCGGCTCGTCAATGGCGATGAACCATTGCGGCGTATTGCGAAAGATCACCGGTTTTTTGGAGCGCCAGCTATGGGGATAATCATGCTTGATGCGCCCGCGTGCCACCAGCGCATCGCGTTTCATCAGCTCTTCAATGACGCGATCATTGGCCTTGCCCCATTTGCCTTTGTCGTCGATAACGCGCACGCTTTCATCGCTGCCAAAAATGCCGACATCATCAAAATAGAAGCCATCAGCCCGTACGGTGTGCGGCACTTCGGGGATGCCAGCTTCGGAAAAAGAAGCGGCGTTGTTTTCATACAGGTTATAATCGTCTGCACCATGCCCGGGAGCCACATGCACAAAACCGGTGCCGGTGTCCGCAGTGACGAAATCAGCTTCATAGAGGCGAACCTGGAAATTATAATATTTGTTGTCCCCAAGTGGGTGGGCGCAATAGCTGATTGTATTGGGCCGGACGTCAAGCAGGCGGGTCCATTCCTCAATGCGCCCGGCCTCTCGCAGGCTTTCGGCCAGGTCATCGGCAAGGATAAGTTTTTCTCCAACCTTTGCCCAATTGTCATCGGCAGCTTTGGTGACTTCATAGAGGCCGTAATTGATGCGGCTTGAAAAGGCGATGGCGCGGTTGCCGGGAATGGTCCACGGTGTGGTGGTCCAAATGACCACACTGGCATTGGTCAGATCATCATCCCCGTTAACGACAGGAAATTTCACAAAGATCGTCGGGCTTTGTTTTTCTTCATATTCCACTTCGGCCTCAGCCAGCGCGGTGCGCTCGACCACAGACCACATGACGGGTTTTGAGCCTTGATAAAGCGTGCCGTTCATGGCGAATTTCATCAACTCGCCAGCGATCACAGCTTCCGCGTCAAAGGCCATGGTGGTGTAGGGATTATCCCAATCGCCGATCACGCCAAGGCGCTTGAACTCTTCGCGTTGGATGTCGATCCAACCAGCTGCAAAATCCCGGCCCTCGCCGCGAAAGGCGATGACCGGCACATCATCCTTGTTCTTTTGTTTCTGGCGATATTTTTCCTCGATCTTCCATTCGATCGGCAGGCCGTGGCAATCCCAGCCCGGCACATAGTCCGAATCATAGCCCATCATCTGATGCGAGCGCGTAATGATGTCCTTGAGGATTTTATTGAGCGCTGTTCCCATATGGATATTGCCATTGGCGTATGGGGGGCCATCATGCAGCACATATTTCTCGCGGCCCTTTGAGGCGGTGCGCAGCTTTTTATACAAGTCCATATCGGTCCAGCGCTGCAGATGCTCTGGCTCGCGCAGGGGCAGACCGGCTTTCATGGGGAAATCGGTTTTGGGCAAATACAGGGTCTCGCGCCAATCTCGTGCGTCTTTATCGTTTTTATCGGCCATTTCATGGTTCGCTTATATTGGGGTCAAGTTGCGATGTTAGTAGCAACAGTGTAGTTTTAAATCCAGCACTTCTGTCACAGATGGGGGAGGGGATGCTAGGAGTGGGGATGAATTTGCGACGAATGCCAGCTTTGCACAGCGATTTTGGCAGGCGCTTTTAGCCCTACTCGATCAATTATAAAAATAAAACCTGAGGAAGAAAAAACTATGTCTCGATCTATGGCTTATGTGCTGAGCATCATATCGATGGTGCTTATTGGAACGATAATTGCGGGGAAATATCTAGGGTTTAACGTGCCTGTCCTTGGCGATATTGTTAATCCAAAGAGATTTGAAGTAGCCATGCTGTGTTATTTCATGCTGTTGATCCCGGCGCTTTGGCGTCGCTAGGCTTTGTTGTCAATGTCAATGGGCACATGACGCGCCTTGCCGAGGGGAAATTGCAACATGGGATCAGCCCGTTCGATCTGTTTGAGGATTGAGCGGGCTTTTTCGCAATCTTTGCGCATATTGGCCTTCAATTCCTCTTCGTCCCTGAAGCGGATATCTTCACGAATAAAGTCGATCAGCTCAATATAAATTTCCTTGCCGTAAATATCTTCTTTAAAATCGAACAAGAAGGTTTCTAGCACGGGATGACCATCATCGAAAGTCGGACGGGTGCCAAGATAGGCTGCGCCGTGGTGGACACCACCGTCTATATAAACCCGTACCGCATAGATACCATGATGGAATTCTTCGCTATTTTTCAATGTGATGTTGGCGGTTGGGAAGCCAAGCCAGGTGCCGCGTTGCGCACCGCCCATGACGATCCCTTTGATCCGCCACCAATAGCCGAGCATTTCAGCAGCGCCGCGCGGATCGCCTTCTTGCAGTAATTCACGCACCCGCGATGATGAAAAACGATCTCCTGCCTCTCCTTGTACCTCGACCGTGGTGACACCAAACCCATATTTCTCGCCAAGTTCTTTGAGGACTTGCGGGTTGCCGCCTCGTCCCTTGCCGAAAAAGAAGTTAAACCCCGTGACCACATGGCAGACATTAAATCCGTCAACAAGCACCTTGGCGACAAACTCTTCTGCGGTGAGGGAGGCCATATCAGCGTCAAAAGGCATCACCGCGGCCAAACCCAGACCAAATGTCTCGAACAGCTCGAGTTTGGTCTCTAGGGAGGTGAGGCGAAAAAGATGTCTTTGCGGTTGGAAAAACACCCGTGGGTGCGGCTCGAATGCCATAACTCCAGAGGGCTTGCCTTCCGCTTTGGCCACTTCCTTGGCAGTTGAGAGAACGGTTTGATGGCCTCTATGTACGCCATCAAAATTACCGATGGCCATAGAACAACCCTGCAAGCTGGCAGGTACATTTTGATAGTGCTTGACGATTTCCATGAAGGCGGCGTCTCCAGATAAGAATTTCAAAATCGCCCTTGTGCAAAGGGTGATCTAAATCAACAAAAGGGTATTTGCACGCGATTGCAACTTTTTCGAGCAATTGGCGTGGCTGGTTAACTGTTCGTTTAGCATCAAGTTGTACTGTCTAAGTTCACCAGATGGCCGTTCGGGTCATTTTGTGATGTTTCCTGAAAATCAGGTGGCGTCAATTAATAGTTTCCAATTCTGGTCGGTCAAAGCTTGCCAGATATGGTGTAGTGAATGGAGTGAATAATGGCAATCGATATGAATATGCCGATTCTTGTTGTCGATGACTACAAGACAATGATCCGGATTATCCGGAACCTTCTCAAACAGCTCGGGTTCAATAATGTCGATGAGGCCAGTGATGGTACCGAAGCCTATGCGAAGATGCAGGCCAAAAAATATGGCCTGATTATTTCCGACTGGAATATGGAGCCAATGACCGGTTACGAGCTTTTGCAAAAAGTGCGTTCCAATAGTGATTTGACACGCACGCCGTTCATCATGGTGACGGCTGAATCAAAAACTGAAAACGTCATTGCAGCCAAAAAAGCTGGTGTAAATAATTACATCGTGAAGCCGTTCAATGCTGCAACATTGCGTAGCAAGATCTCTTCAGTATTTGGTGCTTAGAA
Organism: Alphaproteobacteria bacterium; assembly: GCA_024280475.1. Taxonomy (GTDB): domain Bacteria; phylum Pseudomonadota; class Alphaproteobacteria; order Rhizobiales; family JAKIUO01; genus JAKIUO01. The sequence goes on along the minus strand of JAJRQA010000077.1, from coordinate 6,278 downwards.
CAGCTTTTATTAAAAGCGTTTTTAAAAGATAACAATGTACCAGGCTGTTGATCTGGTGTTTTGATTAAAACAACCGGGCCGGGGGAGTATTGTCTCTTCCGGCAAGGGAATGTGGACCTATGCCTCGTTTAGGCAAGGGTATTTTTTGTATAAGTATAGCGTAAAGGGGTCGATTGTCATGACGCCAAACAAAATGCTGAGCCTTTCTCAGCTCATTGAAACTCACAAAAAAAAATCGCATATCATGCAGTCTTTGCTCGATATCAGCTTGAGAGCTGATGGCGTGAGTGGGGCTGATGGCCAGCCTTGCGCCGTGTTGCATGATGCGATTGGTCAATTGCGGCCAGACCAGATGCGCAGACGCGCGATACCAGAAGCGATTGCCGAATTGCATGAAATTGGCAAGCTCAACGAATATAGCGTCAATCTGATCATGGAAAAAACAGAGAGTTTGATGGATCATGAGCCAGCTCTCGACGATGCCATGGAAATATTGCAGGCGTGCAGTTTCCAGGATATTGCCGGTCAACGATTAGCAAAAGTCACAGAGTTACTTGAGACGCTCGAAGAGCGCTTCCACAGTCTTGTTCATGAAACGGGCGTACAAGATAGCCTGGATACGATGGGGGAAGAAGAAGTTGAAATAGAGCGTCGTCGCAAAGAACAGATCCTGCACGGCCCCCAGCTGACCGGTGATGGTGTCTCGCAAGATGAGATTGATGCGCTTTTGGGTGCTTAGTTTGCGCTCGCGGCTATTCGTGCTCCGCACGGCCTCCGCGAGGGCGGGCTACTGCCCGGCGCGTGGTCACGCTTGCCGGTGAGTACACCGGTTATTGATCTCACTCGCGGCTATTCACGCTGACGCGAGGCCTTCGTTAGGGTGGGCTACAGCCCGGCGCGTGGTCACGCTTGCCTCCTGTGGTCGGTGTGCTTTAGTTTCTGCGCCATTTTTCTATAGTAAAGAAATCCGATGTACCCATCGGCAAGGCCGACTGGCCGCCGGGCATTGCTCGCCCCATCGGAGGCCCGCCGTCAGGCGGAATAGCCGCGAGATATAACAAAAACACGAATAGCCGCGAGGGCAACAATATCCCCCTACCAGATTAATTGCATGAGGGTGGCGATAGGTTGAAATCCCTTGTCCTTGAAGATGTTGGAAATGTCGTCGCGTGATGGCGGGTTGTCTGGTGTGTGGCCTTCAACATGCACGCCAGAGGGGATGAACAAGGGGTCGATCCCCGCATCAATGGCGCCTTTGATATCGGTGTTGATACCGTCTCCGATTGCCAAAATTTGCCGGGGCGGGATTTCACGGCCAGCCAATTCGGTTATTTTGGCGAGGGCAAGATCATAAATCGGGCGGTAGGGCTTGCCAGCATACGCGACCTGGCCTCCCATTTCTTCGTAAATAGCGGCGATGGCACCAGCGGCATATATGACGTCTTGGCCGCGCTCGACCTTGATATCGGGATTGGCGCAGATGATCGGGAGCTCAAGTGACAATAGTCGGGTCAGTAGTTGACGGTAATCTTCTGGCGTTTCGTTGGTATCGTCGTAAAAACCCGTGAGAACGACAATATCAGCTCGTTCGGGTTGAACCCTGTTGACTTGCAGGCCTTCAAACAAGGGGATATCGCGATCAGGACCCAAATGAAAGAAATTGCGCCCAGAGTTGGCCGCGATCATGGCTCTTGTTACATCTCCAGACGTGACAATACCGTCATCAATGTCAGAGGGAACGCCATATTGCTCGATCTGCTTGCGTACAGACGGCCAGGGGCGCGGGGCATTGGACAATAGAATGACGATGCCTCCATCATCGCGATATCGCTCACAAGCGGCGACGGCGCTTTCTATGGCTTGCTCCCCATTGTGCAAAACTCCCCATAGATCCACCAGCCAGGCATCATAGCTACGGCCAACCTCTCGAACAGAGTGCAGGATCGGTATTTCAGAAAGCTGTTCTTCGTTCATATGGTCAAAACCCTGGGTAAATGTTCGTAAGCATGGTGCTTATCCCATCTGTTCGCATTGGCCAAGTCACAAAGGTGACCGCGCGATCTGGTGATCAAAAATTGTAGATCTCAACATGTGGAATTGAAGATGTTTCTATTGTAGAGGCGTGGCATTTCCCATATAGTTGTATAAAGCAACTAAATGGGAAATGCCATGACGCAAACCTCCAGAAAGTATATTAGTGAAGTTCGAAAGGCCTCCAGGGATCTGGTACGCGAGTTGGGATTTATGGGTCGGACCATCGCAGGAACAAACCTGTCCGCTTCTGCGGTTCACGCCATAATCGAAATTGGCACCGGAGCTTTACCTACAGCCAAGGTAATCGCAGACAGTCTGCGTCTTGAAAAGTCAACGGTTAGCCGCTTGATCAAATCACTTGTCGCGCGTCAACTGGTAAGCGAAGTTCGCTCGGAAGCCGATAGTCGGATAAAATTTTTGTACCTGACCAAAAAAGGAGGTTGGGTTCTAAAAGAAATCACCCAATTTGGCGAGGACCAGGTAGCCGGGGCAATCAATTCCCTGAATTTTAAGTCGCGCGAAACCATATTGGCAGGGTTGCGGTCTTATGCTCAGGCATTAAAATCAACAAGGACGCATTGCAATCAGGACCTGGCTGACAGGCAGCAAGGACCAAAGCAAATGCAGATGAACTTACAGATTAATACAGGATATATTCCTGGTATAATCGGTCGTATTGCATCTATGCACGCACAATATTATAGCCGGGAAACGGGTTTTGGCGAGATCTTTGAGTCTAAGGTGGCTGGCGGGATGGCGGAGTTCATCCCCCGGCTTGATCAAGCTTCTAATCAAATCTGGAGCGCGGGTGATAAAGGTCAGGTCTTGGCGGCAATTGCCATTGATGGCGAGTGTATAGGCAATAATATCGGGCAATTGCGCTGGTTTATTGTTGACGATGAATTGCGCGGTATGGGAATTGGTCGTCGGCTCATTAGCAAAGCTGTTAAATTCTGTGATCAGCTGGGCTTTGATGAAACGCATTTATGGACCCTCAAGGGACTGGATGCAGCACGAAAACTCTATGAGGATCATGGATTTGTTTTGGCCAGGGAGTATTATGGCGAGCAATGGGGGCCGCGCGTGTTAGAGCAGAAATATATTCGGGTCATTGCGTGAAGATCTGGGTGGTTGCCAGTAGCTGCAAATAGGGTTATACACAGCGTTTCGGCCCACCATTTACACCCTTGGAGGAAGTGGTTTGGGTCGGATTTTCATATGAATTAAGATTTAATCCAACGAGGAGATCAGTCAATGGCTGAGACCAGTGAACTGAACGCAACACCACGGAAAGCAGGCGGCAAGGGGGCCGCACGCGCTATTCGTCGTGAAGGACGCGTTCCTGCTGTCATTTATGGTGACAAAAAAGACCCAGAATCCATTTCGCTTAATTTTGTTGATGTGCTGAAAGCTCTGAATACCGGGACATTCCTATCAACAGTGTTCAAGATCAATGTTGAAGGCGGCGGCCAGTCACGGGTTATTCCCCGCGATATTCAGGTTGACCCCATTAAAGATTTCCCGATGCATGTGGATTTCTTGCGGATTGCCAAGGATGCGCAGCTGGTCGTGGAAATTGCTGTGAATTTCATTGGCGAAGAGGAAAGCCCTGGCATGAAGCGCGGTGGTGTCTTGAATATTGTTCGTCATGAAATCGAGGTTCTAGCCCCTGCCGACGCTATTCCAGAGTCTATCGAGGCAGATATTTCTGAAATGGACATTGGCGATACCATGCATGGCTCGGCTCTTAAGCTGCCCAAGGGCGTTGTGCTTACCATCACGGATCGTGACTTTACGGTCGCATCGATTGCCGGACAGGTTGCCGAAGAGGTTGAGGCAGATGTCGATACCGTTGAAGGCGAAGTGCCAACAGTTGGTGATGAAGAAGGCGAAGGTGAAGAAGGCGGAGAAAACGACGATTAGTTTTCGGTTTTTGCTTTTGATTCTAAACTAAGGTCCTGCCTTGTCATAAGGCAGGACCGTTCACTTTGATGCAGTAGACCCATGAAACTGATTGTCGGCCTTGGAAATCCCGGCGGGAAATACGCCGACAACCGGCATAATGTTGGCTTCATGGCTGTTGACGAAATTTACGATTTCCATGATTTCTCTCCCTGGCGCAAGCGCTTTTCCGGGGAAGTATGCGAAGGTCGGATCGGGCGCACGAAATGCCTGATGTTAAAACCCTCTACCTATATGAATGAGAGCGGTCGCTCAGTAGGAGAAGCTGCTCGTTTCTATAAGCTTGATCTTGATGATATCATTGTTCTTTATGATGAAATCGATCTGGTGGCAGGCAAGTTAAAGGCTAAAACGGGTGGTGGAAATGCGGGTCATAATGGCTTGCGGTCGATTTCCAGCCATCTGGGAAATGACTATCACCGCGTGCGCATTGGTGTCGGGCGGCCAGCACAAAAATCCCAGGTTTCGAATTATGTATTGCGCGATTTTAACAAATCGGATCAGCAATGGCTTGAGCCCTTGCTGGATGCGATTGCACGCAAGTTCGAGACCTTTCTTGAGCGCGGCTCAGGGGATTTTCTCAATCAGGTGGCCGAGCATTTGACCCCACTAGACGTTAAACCGGCTAAAAAACCTGCAAGCAAATCGAGGCAGGATGGTTCAGGCGACAAAAAGCCAGAGAAAAAAGATGCGCCGAGCAAACCATCCAAAACATCTCCTCAATCTGATGATCGGGGACCTCTTGCAGATATGTTGAACCTTTGGAAAAAAACAGATACGGACAAGGAATAGGGCGATATGGGTTTTAAATGTGGCATTGTTGGACTACCAAATGTGGGGAAATCCACCTTGTTTAATGCGCTGACACAAACGGCAGCAGCCGAGGCTGCCAATTTTCCATTCTGTACGATCGAGCCAAATATTGGCGAGGTATCGGTTCCAGATACTCGGTTGGATAATATTGCCCAGATTGCCGGTTCCAAGGAAATTATCCCGACCAGACTGACCTTTGTTGATATTGCCGGTCTGGTTGAGGGCGCCTCCAAAGGGGAGGGGCTTGGCAACAAATTCCTTGCCAATATTCGCGAGGTGGACGCCATCGCATATGTGTTGCGCTGCTTTGATGATGATAATATTACCCATGTGGCGGGTAAAATTGATCCATTGTCGGACGCTGAGACGGTTGAAACAGAGCTGATGCTTTCTGATCTTGAAAGCCTCGAAAAACGCTTGCCCGCCCTTGAAAAAAAGGCCAAAGGCCAGGATAAAGCAGCCCGGGAAACTGTGGAGCTTATCAATAAGGCCCTTGTGCCATTGAGCGAAGGCAAACCTGCACGATTTGCTGATATTGAGGCAAAAGACAAAGATGCCTTCAGGGCCCTTAATCTGCTGACCTCAAAACCTGTGCTATATGTCTGTAATGTCGATGAAGAGTCTGCAGCTGATGGCAATGACTATTCGAGGGTCGTGCAAGAACAGGCAGAAAAAGAGGGGGCAGTTGCGGTCATCATCTCTGCGCAGATTGAGGAAGAGGTCGCGCAATTGCCTGATGATGAACGTGCTGAATTTCTGGCAGATCTGGGCCTGGAAGAACCGGGCCTTAATCGCCTTATTCGTTCTGGCTACGAATTGCTGCACCTCATCACCTATTTCACCGCAGGGCCCAAGGAAGCACGAGCCTGGACTATTCGCGAGGGCATGGTGGCTCCGCAAGCGGCGGGTGTCATTCATACGGATTTTGAAAAAGGGTTTATTCGCGCGGAAACAATCGGCTTTGATGATTTTGTCGAGCTAAAAGGCGAGCAAGGTGCCAAGGAAGCTGGACGTATGCGTCTTGAGGGTAAAGAATATGTGGTCGTCGATGGGGACGTCATGCATTTCCGTTTTGCCAACTAGGTTGGCAAAACGTTTTTTGTGCTAGTCAAACAAGGCGTCAATATCGTCTTGATTGGCAACATCGGCATCTGATACCAGTGAGGGGCCGTTCAGCAGATGATGGCCACTGCCATTGTCCATGATTTCATCTGGTTCAAAGCCCTTGAAGCTGTCGATACCGCCCCAGATTTCCATCATTTTATCAACGCGCTGTTCGATAAAGCCAAAGGCTCGGATTACTTTGCTGATCCGCTGGCCGGTGAGGTCTTGAAAGTTGCAGGCTTCAAAGACTTTCACAACCTGTTCCTGAATATCGTTGGCCATATCTCGCTGGGCGTTGGTTCGCACCATTGCACCCAGATCATTGGCGTTGTCATCAATTTGCTCGACGGCCGTCAGGATGGTTT
>JAJRQA010000076.1 GCA_024280475.1 Alphaproteobacteria bacterium | reverse complement strand
TTGATGTTCCATCACCATCCGGACGGCACGCGCGCGCACTTCAGGCGAAAATCTATTCGATCGTTGATTCTTTTCCATAGCTCCAAAATATCCTATCTTTGGAGCCTCCGGTAAACCCGGGGCGGTTCAGTTTTGTCCGCTCCGCCACCATTTGAATAGCAATGCCGCAACCGATGGTCAACGGCCGCTAAGAGAAAATGGGCCTTTAAAAATTTGTTGCAGCGAACGGCAGGAATCGACCGAGAATACCGAATATCAAATCTTACTAGAATAGTTCCCAAGGTCACCATAGCGGGGATTTATCATTCCCTATCGATGGTCTACGAACTGGTAAAAACAAAATTTTGCTAGCTCTGATTTGAAGACAGAACGGCATGTTTTGGGGGTGCATGCAAATTCTTAGATGCATTTTTCCTTGCCCAAGTTCATTTTGACGACCACAGGTTGGAAAGCGGAACAGCCGTCATATTATCCGCGAAAGGGACTTTTTGGTCATGATCATAGAGCACAAATCCATGGATAAACTTGTCTCCGCAGGCTTCAGCCAACTTACGCATGCCAGAAAAGTCTCCCGTTGAGACAGTGGCCGAAGATTTGACCTCGACACCGATGACGTCACCACGTCTATTTTCTATGACAATATCAACTTCATTTTTGTCTTTGTCCCTGAAATGAGAGAAAGAGCATCGTTGCTCACTCCATGTCGCTATTTTCATGAGTTCACTAAACACGAATGTCTCCAAGATGGGACCGAAGGGCGTCTTGTCCTTTTGAACAACATCGGGGGAAATGCCTCTCAAGGCTGCGAGAAGGCCGGCATCAAGAAAATGGAGCTTTGGTGATTTCGTCATACGTTTCAGTTTATTCGTGAACCAAGGCTGCAAGGTGTGAACGAGAAACAGGCTTTCAAAGATACGTACATATTTTTGGGTTGTGACATGGTTGAGGTTCACTGCACTTCCAACCTTTGAGTAATTTACCAGCTGGCTTGCATGTTCGGCCAATACGCTGAGTAATTTTGGCATAACGCCAAGCTGCTCAATTTGAGCGATGTCGCGTACATCTCGCTGAACGATTGCATCGACATAACTGTGATACCAGTCTTGCTTTCTGTTCCACCTGTTTCGCGTTATTGCCTCCGGGTAGCCCCCGGCAAGAACGATCTTGATCAAATCTTCACCGAGTACAACATCTTCGACTGTTGGTACGGTGCCTGCAAATGCATTGTCCAGGAAGGTCGATTTTTTGCCCACGATTTCCGACTGGGAGAGTGGTAAAAGTTTCACCACCTCCATCCGACCAGCAAGGGAATCGGCAACACGCGGGACGGTCATGAGGTTGGCTGAGCCGGTCAGTAAAAATCGGCCAGGACTTTGGTCTCTATCCACCTCCGTTTTAATGGAAAGTAAAAGATCAGGCGCTCGCTGGATCTCGTCTATGACGGCGCGGTCCAAACCGCGAAGGAAGCCAACCGGATCATCATTTGCTGCCGCAAGGACCGTGGCATCGTCTAAGGTGAAAAAGGGTATCTTATCGGCAGCTATATCAATTGCCAGCGTTGTTTTACCGGACTGCCTTGGACCAGATATGAGGACAACACGAGTATCAGTCAGTGCTTCTTCTATCCTGCTTTTTGCATAACGCTCATACATCATATAGCCCGATTTATTTTGACTAATTGAAAGTACATCATCGACCAATTGAAAGTCAATGCCCGACCAATTGAAAGCGTAAAATCAGTTATTTGAAAAGATACAAATGTGTCCAAGGCAATCATCATGAAACTCGGACAATTATTAGGTTTTCGCACTGTACAATATTTAGCTTATTATGTTGTGCATTAATTAGCTTATTGCGTTATCCCGCCGATTCCATACCAGATATACCGCCCCATCCTCATCTTCGAACAACGCTGCTCTGATTGGCTCGGGAAAACTCGGATCGTCAAGCTGGACGCTGAGATAATCTCGCGGCTCATCCCCTTTGGTTTGCGCTTTCCAGGCTGCTCCCAATTCAGCCTGCCCCGCATAAACCCTAAAATCCGGCGCGCTGTCGCTTTTCTTGTTGTCGTTGGCGACAATCTTCGCTTTGACGTTGATCGTCATTGTGCGGACTGTTCCGACATAGCCGTCTTTTTCGGTGGTAAAATTTCCTATCGTGGCCATAATTCAGCTCTCTGACGAACATTAGCATAAACATGGCCGGGCAAAGACGAAAGCCAGGCCTCAACGGCATTTGCATTCTCTTCAATGGTGGCAAAGCCGCGTTCGTCAATGATCCGTTGAGCTGCACGTATTTTTTCAGTGACGCGAGCCTCATCTTCATCCCACACAACAAAGGTCGTGGTGACATAGCCATAGGCGTGGTCTCAAATACGACAGACGTGCGGCCCTTGATGCGTTTGACGCTGTCGAGTGTCCGTTCCAGATCGCGAATGGCCTTGAGTGCCGCCCTTCCGACTCTGTCGCCCTCTTCGGTAAATTCCAGAACACGCCGCCCATCTACTCGCTCAACGAGATCAACGTCCAAATGCGCCTCAAGTTCACGCAACGAACGGCTCACGGCTGAATGGGCGATGCCCAATGTCCGCGCTGCGGGGCGAATTCCACCAGTCTCGTAGATGGCTGCAAAGGCACGGAGCAGGTTTAGAGGTACGGTGGTCATGGTCACTATATTAGACCAAAATTATCTATATGTAGACCAGTATTTTTTAACCAGACCTATATTGTGATCGTCAAATGGATTGGAGAAATACGATGATTGATCTGCGCAGCCGTTTCAGCCCTAAAGCCTTTGACAAAAGTACAATTGAGGAGGCGGACATGGCTTCCATCATGGAAATCGCATCTTGGGCACCCTCGGCATACAATGAGCAGCCATGGCGGTTTCATGCGGCGTTGCGGCAAGATGAAGAAGCCTTCTCCTCGTTCGTGAAGGTTCTAACCGAAGGCAATCAGAAATGGGCACAGAACGCATCAGCACTTGTGTTCAGTGTCGTTCGTCGCGAGCGCAGCCGCGATGGTCTGAGGAACGACTACGCATTTTACGATACAGGCCAGGCCGTGGCTCACATGACGATTGCTGCGCTTGGACATGGGCTGCAAATGCATCAAATGCAGGGATTTTCTCCTGCTGAGTGCAGACAGCTCCTTTCTCTCCCATCTGGCATTGATCCTGTTACCGCGATTGCGATCGGTCGACCGACGAAGGATCAAACCGTCGACATGCCCCATCGCGTCAGGAAAGAGGGTGACGAGGTCTTTCTCTTCCACAAGAGCCCGAAAGCATGAAGCAGATTCTTCCAGAACTGATCACAACAGAACGGTGCCGGTTATCAAACTGGTCATGCTGGTAAATGACCTGACTCTTCGCAATATCCTTCCGGGGGAATTGGCGAAGGGCGTCGGTTTCATCCAGAGCAAGGTTGCAAATTCTTATTCTCCTGTCGCCGTGACACCTTCCGCCCTGGGTGAGCACTGGCGCGAGGGAAAGTTGCACCTGCCTATCGAGTGCCATCTAAACGGCGGTCTGATGGGGAATCCAGATTGCGGTGCGGATATGACGTTTGATTTTCTGCGTCTCATTTGCCACGCGGCAAAAACCCGGCGGCTCAGGGCCGGAACCATTCTTGGGTCGGGCACGGTCTCCAATCGCGATCACAGCAGGGGATCATGTTGCCTTGCGGAAAAGAGGATGATCGAGAAAATCGAAACCGGAGACGCGACAACACCGTTTCTGAGTGTTGGAGATGTAGTCAAGATTGAAGTGAACGACCCTGACGGCCAGTCAGTCTTTGGCGCAATCCGACAACGTGTCGTGCAGGTCTGAGCGATGGGGATGCTGATCGATGGAGCCTGGTCTAAAGACGCAGACCGGACAATAAAAAACGGGCGATACAGACATCAAACATCGACATTGCCACAGCTTCTTACCTCCCGCTCTGAACTGGAGAACCAAGCGGGAAGCGGCAACCTCATTTTCGTTGCATCACAAAGTTGCCCCTGGTCTCATGCGGCGACGGTGGTCCATGCGCTCAATGATCTGGCAGGTCACATCTCGCTTCAATTTGCAGCAGGACCAAGGACAGAGGGGTATCGACTCATCGAGAACGGCCCCCTTTCGGAGGAGAATGAGCATATCCACCAGCTCTACTCCAAAACGAACCCAGCATATACTGGCCGGGCAACTGTCCCGTTTCTCTGGGACAGAAAAGCACGCCATATCGTATCTAATGATTCAACGGCGATACTCAGGTTCTTCGATACCATCGGATCACGGACAAATCTGCGCCCCGCTGAACTTAAGGTGGATATCGACACGCTTCTGGATCAAATTTACGATGGTCTGGCAAACGCCGTTTATCGGGCTGGAAAGGCCCAGCGACAGGACGAATATGAAGCTGCCGTCGAAACCGTTTATACCACGCTTCAAAGCCTGGAAAATCGCTTGAGGTCTCGGCAATATCTTATCACGTCTCATCTCACAGAACCCGATATCCGCCTGTTCGCGACGCTAGTGCGTTTTGACACTGTCTATGCGACACATTTTCGCTGCACGCGTTATCGGTTGACGGATTTCCCCAACCTTTGGCGATTCACGCGTGACATCTATCGAATGCCCGAAGTGCAGAAGACTGTTGATTTTGAAGAGATCAGGAAGGGCTATTACTTGAACGATGGGGATCACAATCCCCATAAGATCGTCGCGGAACAACCTGTCTTTGATTGGTAGGACAGAGCACGAGTCGATCATTCCTTCAATCGGTGACCCAGCAAATATCCGATAATGAAAATGCGGGGATTCTCAAAATCGAACGCCCGATTGCGTTACCACAAGGCTAAATTGGCGCCGTTGGACAGCAGAGGCCATAAACCTCAGTGCGAACAATTACCTCGGATTGGCTGGTGATCCACGCATTGTCGAGGCAGCGCAGGCTTCGCTTGGCCAAGACGGCTAGGCTTGTTCTTAGAGTGAGGGAACACGTTCAAGGTCTGCTTTGTGCATCTGCACCGTCCTTCGGCTCTTTCACAGCATCCAGTCAATTTGGGCTCGGAGCAGTCGTTCGCTTCGATATCGATTAATGACTGCAATTGATATTAGTCACCGTGCAAGTTTGATTGAGGACATGTCTACTCATAAGCCCATTCATACCGTTGCAACTCGCACAAATTAAAATCTGGCATCAATCCATCATCAGGTGGTCAGAGCGTTCTAAAAGTTTGGCCGTTCTTATCACCTTCCAGCTTTCGGTTGGAAACACGTTGCTGTATTTGTATACCAAATGATTGCTATGTGATTGCTAGAGGGATATCGATGAAATCGACGAATCTAATAAATCTATTAACTAAATGATTTAATTAAGTAATTTGGTGCACCCGGCGCGATTCGAACGCGCGACCTCTGCTTTCGGAGGTAAAAAACAGCTAATATTGCAGGCAGTTGAAATCAATCAGCTGCGGCGAATAATGTCCATCGAGTGTGGTCACCAACATGTATTTGCATATTTGGAAAAAATACACGCAACAATACATTATTGAATTATTTAAGAAATTTGGAGCGGGCGAGGCGATTCGAACGCC
>JAJRQA010000075.1 GCA_024280475.1 Alphaproteobacteria bacterium | reverse complement strand
TCTTACGCTGATTTTACCGGTTTTTTTCTCGCCGCCTCTTCTTTTTTGGCGCTCGCTTATACCTTGCGCGAGGGCGGGCATATCAGGGTCTCATTATTCATCGCGAACGCTGGCCCAAAGACCCGGCATTTTATTGAATTATGGTGCCTGGCGCTGGCTCTGGCCACGAGTGCTTATTTCACCTGGTACACTGCCCACCTGGTTTACACATCCCAGAAATTCCATGACCTTTCCGCTGGCATGATCGCCGTACCTATCTGGATCCCGCAAAGCGCCATGTTGACAGGGTTGGCCATCTTAACCATCGCGCTCATAGATGAATTTATCGATGTCCTCAAAGGAAACGATCCAAGCTACACCGGCAAGGGGGAAAATCTACTGGAAGCTGACACAGCTCACCCCAGCTCAACGGCATCAGGGAAATAGCAAAATTCAATGGAACAGATTTATCTCACATTGCTCTTGCTAACCGTTTTATTCTTTCTGCTTGGAACCGGCGTATGGGTGGCCTTTTCCTTAATGATTGTTGGTATGGCCGGCATGGCTTTATTTACACAGGCCCCCCTTGGACAAGTGCTAGCGACGACAGTTTGGGGGGCCAGCAACAGCTGGGCATTGGCCGCACTGCCCCTGTTTATCTGGATGGGTGAAATATTGTTTAGCTCACGATTATCGCAAGATATGTTCACGGGCCTTTCTCCCTGGATGAACCGATTGCCGGGGCGTTTGTTGCATGTCAATATTTTTGGATGCGGGATCTTTGCGGCAGTATCTGGGTCCTCTGCCGCGACTGCTGCCACCATCGGAAAATTATCCATTCCCGAATTATCAGCGCGAAAATATCCTGAAAGCTTGATCCTTGGCACGCTTGCTGGATCGGCGACGCTTGGCCTGCTAATCCCCCCTTCGATTATTTTGATCGTCTACGGCGTTGCCACCGAGCAATCAATCGCCCGTCTGTTTGTGGCTGGCGTCTTGCCAGGCATTCTCCTGGTCACCTTGTTCGTTGGTTATGTCATTGTCTGGTCGATGCTCAATGCCGACAAATTGCCGCCAGCCGACCCATCCTTGCCCTTGCGGGAAAAACTGCGCAGATCGCGCCGCTTGATACCGGTTATGCTGCTTATCGCCGGGGTCATCGGCTCGATCTATGCGGGTATCGCCTCGCCGACAGATGCGGCAGCCGTTGGCGTTGTGCTGGCGCTTATTTTGTCCTGGTCGTCATCGTCTCTGACCCGTCAGACCTTTATGGATGGCCTGATGGGTGCCACAAAAACTTCTGCCATGATCGCCTTTATTCTGGCTGGTGCCGCTTTTCTCACAGTCTCAATGGGCTTCACCGGCATCCCTCGCATGCTGGCTGGATGGATTGGCGCTCTGCATCTCTCTCCCTATTCCCTGCTTGCCGCTCTTACCGTTTTCTTTGTCATACTGGGTTGTTTTCTCGACGGAATTTCAGTGGTCGTGCTGACGACCTCGGTGATCCTGCCGATGGTTGAACAAGCCGGTATTGATCCCTTGTGGTTTGGCATCTATGTCGTGATTGTCGTGGAGATGTCGCAAATCACGCCCCCTGTTGGCTTCAACCTGTTTGTCATACAGTCCCTCACCGGCCGCAATATTTTGCAAGTTGCAAGGGCCGCATTACCGTTCTTTGCGCTTTTGTTACTGGCGCTTGCATTGATCACGGTCTTTCCCCAAATCGTCACATATCTCCCCAATCTGATGGGAGCTTCATAGGTGAAAAATGAATAGTAAAATTAAAATCAACGAAATCGGTCCAATCATTTCCTCGTCCCATCTGGTGTCAGAAAAAGCCGTCGAGCTGTCCGAGTTCGAGTTCGGCCTGATCATTGCCAACAATGCTTTCGAGCGCTGGATCACCCGCTGCATGGCGGCGGCTGGCGTTCCCGATTTAAATGCTTTGGATGTTTTGGTTCTGCACTCCACCAACCACCGTGATCGCGCTAAAAAACTTGCCGACCTTTGCTTTGTGCTGAATGTTGAAGACACCCACACGGTCAATTATGCTCTCAAAAAACTTGAAAAAATCGGCCTGGTGGCAAGCACCAAAAAGGGCAAGGAAAAGTTTTTCAAAACAAGTGCAAAAGGCCAGGAAGCTTGTATGCGCTACCGGGAAATTCGTGAAAAATGTCTGGTCAATTCCTTGCAAGCCATCGGCTATGTGCCATCGGAGATTACCATGGCAGCCAGACTTATGCGCACCTTATCAGGATTGTATGATCAAGCCGCGCGCGCCGCGACATCTCTATAGAAAAAAGCAGCCAGACTATTCTTCAAGCGGCAGCGAACCATAGTAAAGCGCCAGCTGCTCGATCTCCTCATCACTCAGCTTCTCGGCGATAAAACGCATCACACCAAAATCATCATTGGAGCGATCAGATTCCTTGTAAGCAGTCATGGTATCGATGAAATGCTCACGTTTTTGCCCGGCGATCAACGGCACCAGCAAGCCACGTCCGGTGCCATTCTTGTTGTGGCAGATATCACAAGCAAGAAGTTGGCGGCTTTTATCTCCGGTCACCGCCAATACGGGGACGGTTTTACTGGCCTTGATACCCATCATGGGCTCGGATTTTTGATCTGCGTAAAATGCGGCAATATCAGCAATGTTCTGATCGCTTATTTTACCACAGCGCTTGCGCATATCCTTATCATTGCGACGCCCATATTTATAGTCAAACATCTGCTTGAAGGCATATGCCCGCGTCAGACCAGCGATATTGGGCGTATCATTTTCGTCTGAAATACCAGTTTTCCCGTGGCATTTTTTGCAATTGTGCTCCTTGGCAATCGCCGCGCCCTTTTGCGCATTACCATTATTGATGAGCTCCATTATTTTTGCCGTCCAAGGCATTGTTTCCGGCTTTTCGCCGATGATCGTTGTCGCTTTTTTAGAAGCCAGAATATCGCCAGTTCCCAAAATATTCAGACCAGCAACTGCCACGCAGACAGCCAGCAAGCGGGATTTATTCAAAACACCAAAGCAAAATTTCATAATAATCTCTTTTCTCGAATATTGTTTTGATCGTTGATGGCTAGTGCGCATCATTGCTGGCAGCTATGACAAGCTTGCGGTCTTTAACCTCATAGGTCTGCTCAATCCCTTTCATCTCCACAGAGGGGATCTTGATCTTGCCATCGCCAAGCAGCAGGTCAGCGAATTTCTGGGAGAAAGAGCGGTAATGCAATTTCGCATTGATCGTCACGGACTTGGCGTCAACCGGCACATTGAACGCATATTTTCCGTATTTATAGCCCTTTGGCGGGATCGTATTGACCTCCGTAAAGCGCGAGATCTCCCACGGCATTTCTGTTGCCTTGCCGTTTTTATCAACCGCGTGTGCGTTGAAAATAACGGTGTCAGGAGGCAGAGCACTATCCTTTGTCAATGTGCCAGAGCGCATCAGTTCGCGGCCCTGATCGTCCTTCACCACAACTTCCAGCCAGATCTGACGCACCTCCGTCAAAGAGGTCGGCAAATGATGTCCGGCCCGCTCATTGGTGACTTTGACTTTCAACTTATAGAGCGGCCCCTTTTTAGGGATCAGCTTGAGCTTTAGCGAGGCAACCGTTTGCAAGCGCCTGATGGCCTGCTTATAATTGTGGGATTTCTTGCCCTGAATGGCCGCCGTCACCACCGCATTACCACCGACAAAGGCGTGATCATGAACGACTTTGCGGTACGGGCCCATGACGCCGGCAAAGCCACTAATGGTGGTTTTTGACAAGTCTTGTGGCCTTTTCAGCTCGTCGGCTACTCGGATCGCCGTTTCCACCGGCACCATATGGCAATCCATGCACTGAATACCATTTTGCGCATAGATCGAATATTTCCACTCATCATAGGTGCGCTCGACGGGGAAATTATTCCCGG
>JAJRQA010000074.1 GCA_024280475.1 Alphaproteobacteria bacterium | reverse complement strand
TTTAGTGACGCCAGAAGCGTCCGTTCCTGGAATGTCGCAATGCAGCCAACCTTGCGTATGGGAGACCATGGCAATCGAGTTGCCGGTACCACCAACGGGATAGCCAGCTTCACCAAGCTTGACAATCAACGGATCTACCTTGGCTTGGTCAGCACACAAAAACTCAAGTGAGCTACGAGCGGTAAAGCGCAGGAAACCATCGCAAAACTCGTCAGCCAGATCGCACAATTCATGGATCTGGAACGCATCCATCTGACGCGTTGTGCCAACTTTGACAGTCCAGATCTCATCACCACTTTTTGCAACATGATGCAAAACACCGGGCCGTGGACGCTCGTGCCAGTCCCATTTCCCGTAATTGGCCTTCATGACCGGATGCATATATTTCTGCGGATCTGGAACACCGTGCTCATCGGGTAGCTTTGGTGGAGGTGGTCTATCGTTCATATCAAATTCTCCCTGATCTTCCTCTTAACGAGACCTTTTGCAGCCTCTGAAATTATGATTGCAAGATCTGGTGAAACCAGGTTCCACCAGATCGATATTTTTTTATTCAGCGGCTTTAGCTTTTTCCTGTTTGGCGAAATATTTAGCGGCTTCCTCGTCGAAATCGGCTGTATTCACATAGCTCGAGGTACGTGGATGAGCGATCATGTTGGGGTTTGGATCAATGCCCAGCGCATCAAGGAAGTCTGGCATGCCAACACGGTCGATGGTTTCACCCACACGCTCATGCTCGAGCGCATTATCAGCGAAGAAGTCAATGACTTCACCGGCAAATTCCACCAGCTCTTCATAATCTTCGTCGGTATCAAGCTTGATGAACGGCTTGATCATGGTGCCCATGAGATCGCCGATTTTCAGTGAGCGCTTGCCACCCATCAGGATCGAGGCGCCTTTGTCATCTCCAGGAGACAGGGCTTTAGGCATGACGTTGAGGCAATGCATGCAACGAACGCAGCTTCTATTGTCAATCTCGATGGTATCATCATCGTTCAGCGAGATAGCGTTGCTTGGGCAACGAGTAACAACATTGTCGATGAAATATTTGCGGCCGGCCTCTTTGATATAGGCGGTCACTTCTTCCGGGTTGATCTTGATATCATCGCGCCAGGTGCCAATGACGGCAAAGTCGGAGCGATGGATGGCATTGACGCAGTCATTGCCACAACCAGAGAATTTGAATTTGAACTTGTAGGGCAGTGCCGGGCGATGCATTTCATCAAGATATTCATTGATGATCATGCGCAGAGCTTTGGCTTCATCATAGCAGGACATTTCACAACGGGCGTGTCCAACGCAGCTCATGCTGGTGCGAAGAGCGGGGCCCGCGCCACCAAGGTCAAAACCAAGGGCGTTCAATTTGTCAAAGGCGGGCTGGGTCTGCTCGGTTGTACAACCCTGGAACATGATGTCACCAGATTGTCCGTGAAACGCGATCAGGCCAGATCCATGCTCTTCCCAAATGTCAGACATGGAGCGCAAAAGGTCGGTGGTGTAATGCATGCCAGCTGGCGGCATGACGCGCAGAGTATGAAATTCTTTTGACGCTGGATAGGCATCAGCCACTTCGGAAAAACGAGGAATAATACCGCCGCCATAACCAAACACGGAAACCGTACCACCCTTCCAGAAACCAAGGCGCTCTTCATAAGAATGCTCAAGCTGCCCCATCAGGTCATTGACCATGGGCGCATATTTCTTGCCACTGTCGCGCAGACGCTTTAGCGCCGTCACAAAACTCGGCCATGGACCGGTCTCAAGCTCATCAAGCAACTCGGTTGAATGAATTTTCATATCTGACATATTGTGGTTCCCTCCTTCGGATGTTTCTTTTCTCGTTATCTCTATTTGCTATGCAGCATTTGCGATCGCAGCAGACTACAAGAGACCCGCCTCACTTGCTGCATGTTGTACTACTATTTCATCACGTCGTTCCATAGCCGTGAAAAAACGCGTTTATTGTTTGTTTTTTTAAGTCTCCAACAGCCTTCTTACGCCGATCCCGAATAGATCTTGGTAACTTTCCTTGCCCAATTCATTCCCCCTCCAACCTATCGTCTCAAATCCCGTAATTACTGTCATAACAATGAGGCGTCACAACAATGAGACCGACCGATGGGCGCGCACTATATCGGTGATTTTCACCTGATATGGCGCTTTATTTTTGCCTCACTGGCTGATCGCGATAACTCTGCAAATCAAATTGCGGTGCCTTGCTCTCCAAACAGATCCGTCACCGCATTTTCATCGCTTGCAGTTCAGTGAGTATGCGGTTTATATCATTGAAGTAGAATATTTAAAAGCGCTAATATGAATTTGCATGTAAACTCGGCGACAAATAGCCAATAATGCTAGACCGAAAAGCAAAGGAATAACACGTTATATCTATGTAACTACAGTATGTTAAGTGCTTTATCATGCATTGGGATACTAATCGATATCACCCCATGATGTGGAGAAAATTTCTCTTGGTCGAATATTGGGTTTTTGGCGGAATTGACAATAATGAGGCAATATGTCCCGGATTCTTATTGCGGGAAAGTGGACGGTAACAGGGAATTGGACACAAGTATAAAATGAAACCAGGAACAAAAGAGCAAGCGGCCATCTATCGGCTCGATCGAACAGAAGTATATCTGCATTGGCG
The DNA here is from genome assembly GCA_024280475.1 of Alphaproteobacteria bacterium. Lineage (GTDB taxonomy): Bacteria > Pseudomonadota > Alphaproteobacteria > Rhizobiales > JAKIUO01 > JAKIUO01. Next base: position 146 of record JAJRQA010000074.1, on the reverse strand, counting down.
CGATAACAAGCTATCAAACGCACCGATTGACGCGAGCGACATACTCGTGGAGATAGAAGACATGAGCGCCCCCAGTCAGGCGGAAAGCGCACAGATCCTCAAACATTGCTGCCATAATAATATGGCCCTGTACCGCAGCCCAAACA
>JAJRQA010000073.1 GCA_024280475.1 Alphaproteobacteria bacterium | reverse complement strand
AGGGCCAAACACTGGGTATTTTTCTCAAAATGACCATGTTGGCGATGCCGCAGATTATAGGTATTGTCATGCCGATGGCGCTGCTGATAGCCTGCGTCCACAATCTCAACAAATTAAGCGGTGACAGCGAAATAATCGTCATGGCGGCGTCTGGCGCGGGCCGCTGGAAATTTGCTGCCCCTATGCTGATTCTAGGTGTGATCATCATGGTTCTGATTATGGCCAATAACGCCTATGTTCAACCTACAGCGCAAAGGGAATTACGCAGCTATATCATCAAGGTGCGGACCGATCTGATTGCTCATGTGTTACAACCGGGTCGGTTCACGACCCCCATCACCAATCTCACATTTCATATTCGGGAACGAGAGGACAATGGCGATATTCTAGGGTTTATCATGCATGATTCCAGGGATGAAAATCAAACGATGTCTTATATGGCGAACAGGTCTCAATTGATCAAGCGAGATGGGAATGCCTATATGGTGATGTATGACGGTCACATCCATCGTCGTACGTCGAAAAGCCCGGATGTACAGGTGATTGCTTTTGATCAGTACATATTTGATTTATCGAGGTTTGAGGGTGGCAAGGGCGGCAAAGTCGACTACAAGACATATGAGAGCTATATAGGCGAGCTTTATGCCCCATCTCCTGAAAATTCTCATTACAAAAGGCGGCCTGGCACTTTTCGCGCTGAACTGCATGATCGCCTGTCGAACCCGCTTTATCCCATTCTTTTTGTACTGGTTGCCCTTGCTATGCTGGGTTTCCCTCGCACCACACGAGAGGACCGCATGCTTGCCATTGTTGCAGCGTTGGGATTGGCAGCAGGAGCACGGCTTGGCGGGCTGTTATCCGTCAATCTGTTGGCAAAAAACGAGGCGGCCATATTTCTTGTCTACGGAATCCCGATTGGGGGCATTATTCTGGCGACCTATTTTATTCAATCCCGTGGAACGGGCTTTAAATTGAGGATACCCAAATGGGGACATAACAATGGTTCTCATCAAGGGCCAGCGTTATGAGCACTTTATCGCGCTATATATTTCGCAAATTCATGACCACCATTTTGTCGGTGTTTTTTCTGTGCCTTGGGCTGATCTTTTTGATCGACCTCATCGAGACGATGCGCATTGTGCTGAAAAAGGGGGGCACCTTGATCGATGCCATGTTTATATCCATGTTACGGGTCCCGTCATTCGCTGAACTGTCATTACCATTTGCCGTACTCATTGGCAGTATCGGAGCATTTTTAATGCTCTCGAAAAGTTCCGAGCTGATTATCGCGCGGTCCTCTGGTATGAGCGTTTGGCAATTCACCCGTCCGGCAATCTTGGCCGGAGTGCTTATCGGCGTGTTTGCCTCAACGGCCTATAATCCACTGGCTGCCAGTTTCAGGGCCTATTCTGAAGAGTTGAGAGCTGAACTTGGTAATAAAAGCAAAGGCTTGCTGGCCTCCAAGAGTTCGGCCTGGTTGCGCCAGGATGGGCCAGATGGGCAATCAATTCTAACCGCCCAACATGTGGCCCGGCAGGGTTCGTTTCTGACAGATGTGACGTTTTTTCAGTACGATAATTTGAAACTGTTCAAAGAGCGTATCGATGCTCAGTCAGCTTTACTGAAGGATGGACGCTGGATTTTGACCGATGCCAGGGTCTCGGCGGCCAATCAAAAAACCCAGCATTTCAAAAAATATCTTGTCGGCACTTACCTGACCCGGACGCAGATTGAGGATTCGATCGGCACAGCGGAAAATATCTCTTTTTGGGACCTTCCCAAATTCATCAAAATCGCAGAAAAGGCTGGCCTTCCCGCACAGCAATTCCGGCTGCAATTTCAAACATTACTGTCTCGTCCCTTATGGATGATTGCCATGGTATTGCTGGCAGCCACCTGCTCTTTGCAATCCTTCCGATTCGGAAATGTGCAAAAGAAGATATTCTTTGGACTGATTTCAGGGTTCATTTTCTTCGTTTTCGCCCAAATGTCGAGGAATATGGGGCTATCAGGACACACTTCGGCAATACTTGCGGCCTGGGGGCCTGCTACTATTGCATGTTTGATTGCTACAAGCGTATTAATACACCAAGAAGATGGTTAGAATGCGTGGGGCATTTCGATGAATTTGCAGTTTACCAACCGGGCTATAACTGGCCTCAAGGTCGGAGGAGTGTTTTCGCGTATGCGGATATTTGCACGCTTGTGCCTTGCTATAGGTATTCTGGCCGTCGTTGCTCTGCCAGCTTCGCTTTCTCATGCTCAGCAAAACCCTCTGCTCGACCCCTCCCTGAATTCCAATCCAGATGCGCCCATGCTTTTGCAAGCGGACGAGCTTATCTATGATAATAAGAACAACAAGGTGCGTGCTCAGGGTAATGTAGAAGTTTTCTATAACAAACACACTCTCCTCGCCGATAAGATCATCTATGACCGCAACCTGAATGTGCTGATTGCCGAAGGTAATGTGAGGATCAAGGAGCCAGGTGGCGCGATCGTTAAAGCAGATCGCATACGTCTCACCGATGACTTTCGCGAAGGTTTCATCAATTCCCTGAAAATCCGCACCAACGAAGATGCAACCATCACCGCCGATCGGGCAACGCGTGTTGCTGGCAATACGACGATCTTTGAAAATGGGTCTTTCACACCGTGCAAAGCTTGCGAAAAGCATCCCGATAAAGCGCCAATTTGGCGGATCAAGGCCGAACGGGTCATTCACAACAAGAATGCAAAGACCATTGAATATGAAAATGCCGCCTTTGAATTTTTTGGCGTACCGGTCGCTTATCTGCCTTACTTCAAGCACGCAGATCCCAGTAAAAAACGGCAATCTGGATTTCTGACCCCGTCCGCCTCCTACTCAGGCGATCTGGGTTTTATTCTTGAGACCCCCTATTTCATTGCCTTGGCTGAAAACTATGATGTGACTGTCACGCCGGTTGTGACCACAAAAGTTGGTCAGATGTTGAAAGGCGAATGGCGTCACCGCTTGGCCAATGGTTCGTATAATATCAAACTTGCCGGTGCTTATGATGATAGCCCGGATATTGACACGCCTGGCAATCGTAAACTCAGGGGCAGTATTGTCACCAAAGGCAATTTCGAGCTAGGTAGCTTCTGGAATTTTGGATGGGATGCCACGCTCGAAACCGATGACCAGTTCCGTCGCTTCTATAAGCTTGATGATGTAAAGGCGACTGACCGCGTTTCCCAAGTCTATCTAACGGGCCAGAGTGAACGTAATCATTTCTCGGTTCGTTCGTATTATTTCGGCGGTCTTGTTGTTGACGATGATGCTAGCTCGAATTCCTGGGTTCATCCCGTCATCGATTATAATTATATCCTCAATAGCCCTGTATTGGGTGGCGAACTCAGTTTTAATGCAAATGCCGCGTCGCTTTCACGCGATGATGCGCTTGTTATTGGTGAAGGCTGGCGTAAGGTTGGCGCCAATTCAAACCGGGTGAGCGCTGATATTGGCTGGCGGCGTGAACTGGTTGACCGTATGGGGCAGGTTTTCACGCCCTTTGCTGAGGCGCGCGGAGACATTTATCATTATACCGATACGGATAACAATAATACTGAGCGGACCGAGAGCAGAGGAACGGCACTGGCTGGCCTCGAATATCGTTATCCGTTTATTGCCAATTTGGGACGAACCACACATATTGTTGAGCCAATCGGTCAGATAATCTATCGGCCTGACAATAAGAAGCTGCAAAATCGTCTACCAAATGAGGATGCTCAAAGCCTTGTCTTTGATGATACTCTACTGTTCAACAGTAATAAATTTTCCGGTTATGATCGCCTTGAAACGGGCACCAGAGCTAATGTGGGTCTGCGCTATACCGTCAACCTTCCTGAAGGCGGTAATGTACGTACCGTGTTTGGCCAAAGCTATCAATTGGACGGGGCCAACCCTTTCAAGGAAGCAGAAGCCAGCGGTCTCGACACCACCCGCTCTGACTATGTGGCGGGCTTCTATTTTGAACCTTCCTCTAATTTTGGTCTTATTGCCCAGGCGCGGTTTGATCAAAATAGCTTTGAACTCAGGCGCACCGATATTCATTCGTGGATGAGTTATGGACCCTTCTTGGCAAGCGTCAACTATGTCAAACAAACGCCAAAACTTGGCATTGATCAACTTGATGTAAATAATTTGATTGGTGAAGAAGTTTCGGGTGTTGCGGGTATCAAGCTCAGCCAGTATTGGTCTTTGACAGGTAAAATCCGATATGATCTTGAAGAAACGGAAATAGACCGCCATGGCGCTGGTCTGACTTATGCTGATGAGTGCTTCTTGTTTGGCATCAACTACGACCATACAACACCTGTTGATGGGGCCGTTAATTCAGATACAACCGTTTCATTCAGATTTGAATTCAAGCATTTGGGTGGAGCTGAAACATCAACCGATGTAAGCGATCTGGTCTCTGGCAAATAAAAGAGCACGCTCCAGCCATAATTTCTGGCTAGATATCATTGAGTCGCGTGAGTTTTACTTTTCTCTTCTGCTATTCAACAATTGCCTGTTCAATGAGGATCATTGAGGTTTCCTGTTTTTATAGCCCGAGGGATAAATTGTTATTATTTCGCTGCGTTATCGCAATGAACAGGTCTGAAATATCACTATGATTATACGCTTGATTAAAATTGGACTGAGTTGCGCTTGTAGCGCCTTATTGGCTTTACCTGTGATAGGCACTCCGGTAATGGCGCAAAACACCACATCCATTGTAGCCCTGGTCAATGACGAACCCATTTCCAGTCACGATATCAATATGAGAATTAAGCTGTATCTCGCCAATTCCAAAGAGATGCGAACACGCCTGAAGAAGAAACTCAAGAGCAAAAGTACCCAGAAAAAATGGCGTAAATTGATTGACGAATATCGCCCTCAGAGTCAGGCTGAAGCAAATGAATTGCAAAAGAAACTTGTCAGCAATGTGAGAGCGGAAGTGCAAGCTTCCATGAAAGGGGCGCTGAAAAAGAAAATTCTAAAGGAACTCGTTGATGAGCGCATTCAATTGCAGCAGGCCAACAAGCTTGGAGTGGCGTTGACAGACGAAGATCTGGATGCCCGATTGGACAGTATTGCCCAACGGAACAAAAACAAAAAGACTGGCAAACCTCTAACGAGGGCCGAGTTTACAAAATCGCTTCAAAGGATGGGAATTCCTATTCGCGAGTTTCGCAGTCGCATGAAGGCCAAAAGCTCGTGGATACGCGTTGTCAGACGTAAATTCCAATATGAGGTCAATATTGGTGATCAAGATGTTGACCGCCTCATCGATACACAGGCCGGTTCTGCTGTAAAGATAAAAACTGTATATAAGATTCAGCGTATAAGATTGTCATTGGCATCGAGCGCCAGCGAAACAAACAAGACACGGCGTCTGTTGAAAGCTGATAAGTTGAGACAGTCGATTACCTCTTGTAAACAGTTGCAAAAAGCTGTTGGGCGTATTGACGGTGCCTCCCTGAAGTCACTTGGAACGAAGGCTGGCGACACTTTCCCCCATACCATGCGCAGCTATTTGAACCATACCAAGGATGGCCACTTGACGCCTGCGACATTGACTTCTTCTGGCGTTGAACTTTATGCTGTATGTGAACGTAAGCAGCGCCGCATTGCCGACAAGACCAAGCGCAAGGCTGTGAAGGAAAAATTGCGCCAGCAGGAGTTTCAGATTTTAGCGCGTAGACATCTGCAAGACCTGAGGCAAGACGCTTCCATTGAATATAGATAGCCTGATCTATGCCGTCATCTCAATTCCAACAACCTGAAATTCCCATTGCTCTCACGATGGGAGACCCAGCTGGCATCGGCACTGAAATAACGGTGCTCGCCTGGAAGCAGCGACAGCATCAAGGGCTGACGCCTTTTTTCGTCTTGTCAAGAAAATCACTATTCAGAAAACTTGCCAGTCTAGATGGATTTGAAATTCCTCTTGCGCTGATCAGTTCTCCGGCACAAGCCATCGAGGTGTTTTCGCAAGCTCTACCGATATTGGAACTTCCTGAAGAAGTGCTCGCAATGGCTGGTAAGCCTGACCCCTCAAATGGTGCCATGACTATTTTTTCTATTTCGCAAGCTGTTGACCTCGTCAAAAAGGGTGAGGCTGTTAGTGTTGTGACAAATCCCATCAACAAGCATGTGCTCTATGATGCAGGGTTCGAATTTCCCGGTCATACCGAATATCTTGCAAAACTTTCTGAGCAATGGGGGCAGCCGTCTGTGCGACCGGTGATGATGTTGGCTTCAAAGCAATTGCGAACCGTACCGCTGACCATCCATATACCACTTGCGAAAGTGGCGGATCATTTGACGAGCGCACTGATCGAGGAAACCGCCCGTATTATATCCAATGATATGACCCGGTATTTTGGCTTGAAATCTCCGCGGATTGCTGTGGCGGGCCTCAATCCGCATGCTGGTGAAAATGGTGCCATGGGTACGGCGGAAATTGATATAATAGAACCAGCTATTAGCGCCTTGAAAGCCGAAGGACTCAATATTTCTGGCCCTTATCCCGCTGACACCTTGTTCCATGCCGCCGCGCGTGAAACCTACGATGTGGTGATCGGCATGTATCATGATCAAGCGCTTATACCCATTAAAACTCTAAGCTTTGACGAGGGGGTCAATACCACCCTTGGGCTGCCCTTTGTGAGAACTTCGCCGGATCATGGTACGGCTTATGATATTGCGGGCAAGGGTTTGGCAAGGCCAACGAGCCTGATCGAAGCCCTGAAGCTTGCTGGACAAATGTCTCATCAGTCGCAGATCTATGATCAAGTCGCGGAGTCACGGGAATGATTGATGATCTTCCCCCCTTGCGAGAAGTTATTCGTACACACGATCTGGCAGCGCGCAAATCACTTGGTCAAAACTTTCTGCTCGACCTGAATCTCACGGCCCGGATCGCTCGCCTTGCGGGGCCGCTTGAACAAAGTGTGGTGGTTGAAATTGGACCAGGCCCTGGTGGGCTGACCCGAGCCCTCCTAAGCGCCGGCGCGATCAAACTCATTGCCATTGAGCGCGATGCTCGCTGCTTGCCTGCTCTGCAAGAAATTTTTGATCATTATCCCGGCAAGCTAGAGGTACATAATAGCGACGCACTGACCTTTGATTACAAGCCGTTGAGTGCCCATGAGAACGTCAAAATTGTTGCCAATCTTCCCTATAATATTGCCACTAAATTACTCATCGACTGGCTGCGAGCGCCCCAATGGCCACCCTTCTATCAGTCCATGACCTTGATGTTTCAAAAAGAAGTCGCCTTGCGTATTTGTGCCGATTTTGGCTCAAAGGCTTATGGCCGACTCGCTGTTATTTCACAATGGCGCACACGCCCCGAAATCGTCATGAAACTCCCTGCCCGCGCTTTCACACCGCCGCCAAAAGTTGATTCAGCTGTTGTGCATTTCACGCCTATCGATCCGGCTGGCGAAGAATGTCGGCTGGAGGACCTGGAGGTTGTGAGCGCTGCTGCATTTGGGCAAAGACGAAAAATGTTACGTAGTTCCTTGAAGCAGATCAGCAAAACACCAACCGAGCTGTTGAAACAGGCTGGTATAGAGCCAGAAAAACGTGCCGAGCAACTATCGATCGCGGCGTTCACCAGGCTTGCACAGGCCTATGGTGTTTCGCGAACAATATAATAGGTGCAAACTCCTAGAGATTTTGCAGCATATCATCTACGAAATCTCGTAAAAACAGCATGCGTTGTTTTTTCGCGCGCTCAGCGAGGAGGATGGCATTGATCTCCTCTTGCGCCTTTTCCAGATCATCATTGATGATGATATAGTCATATTCTGGCCAGTGGCTGATCTCGCGGGCAGCCTCCGACATGCGTTGGGCGACGACTTCCAAGCTATCGGTGCCGCGCCCGCTTAGGCGCTCGTTCAAGGCTTTGGCCGATGGCGGTAAAATAAACACCCGGCAAAGTTCATTGCCGCATGTATGCGATAATTGCGAAGCGCCCTGCCAATCAACATCAAACAAGATGTCTTTGCCTTTCTCCAAAAGCTTCGCCACTGGTCCTTTTGGGGTGCCATACTGATTGCCAAAAACACTGGCATATTCCAGCAATTCGCCATCAGCTTGCATTTTGTTGAACTCATCGATCGAGACGAAATAATAATCCTCACCATGGATCTCACCTGTCCGCGCTTTGCGAGTGGTAACAGAGACGGACATTATAAGATCAGGGTGAGCTTTGCGTAGCCCATCGCATAATGTTGTTTTGCCTGCGCCAGATGGTGATGAAACCACCATCATCACCCCGCGTCGGTCCATATTGGTATTTTCCTTATTCAATATTTTGAACCTGCTCTTTCATTTGATCGATGACCGTTTTTAACTCAAGACCAGCATTTGTCACGTCAATAGCGGTTGATTTTGAACAGATTGTATTGGCTTCTCGGTTAAATTCCTGCGTCAGGAAGTCAAATTTGCGGCCCACCGCTCCGTCAACGAGTAGTAGTTCGCGAGCTGAAACAATATGAGCTTTGAGTCTGACGACTTCTTCTTCAAGGTCGGCTTTGGTGGCCAGTAAAACGGCTTCTTGATGCAGGCGTTCCTGACTTAGCCCGGTATCGGTATCAAGTAATTTTTTCACCTGTTCCTGCAGGCGTGCCTGAATGGCTTCAACCGATCTGGCTTTCGAATTTTCGATGATGCAAAGATGTGTTTCGATCTGCTCTATTTGCGAAGATATGGCCTCGAAAAGATGTTGGCCTTCGTCGTCTCGTGCTTGAACGACTTTGTCCATGACGATGTTCAAACTGGTAAGAAGGGCTTCTTCAAGTTCTTCAAGTTCCGATGGGCTATGCTCTGGTTCAACAACCTCCAGGACGCCGCGCAAAGCCAGAATGCCATCAATGCTAGGCTGGCCTGCATCTACAAACATCTCGGCTTTACGTATGGCCCTTGCTACCTGCTTAAGGCCGTTTTCGTTGATCTTGATTTCTTGATTGCCGGTAATACGATCAACTTTGAGGGTGAGGTTGCAATTGCCCCTGATGATGTTTTTAGCAACCAGAGACCTTGCCTGTGCTTCAAGCTTGTCGTAGCCAGGCGGTAGGCGCATACGGATATCGCGACCCCGGCCATTGACGGTCCGTATTTCCCAATACCAGTTATACCGCCCAACGGCCCCATCATCTCTCGCAAAACCAGTCATGCTTTTGACAGCCATATTGTTTTGAAACCTTTGGAATCAGAGGAAAACGCGTTCGTCGGGGCACAATTGCATAATTTCAAGGGGGTTGCCATATCGGCTACAGGCAATGGTGGAAAAAAGAGAAAACTTGATAATTAGCGGGGCTTGCGGGTTGGTAGCGGTATATTATTGCCCCAGCCATTGGCGTTTTTAGTTTGTGTTGGTTTTGGCGCGGTGACGGTCAGGCCAGGTATCGCTTTTTCCATTTCTTTTGCTGCGGTACTTTTCTTTTGCTTTAGAGCGGCGAGGCGGGCCAGTTCTGCATCCTTGCGTTTTTTCTCGGCACGGCGTTTTGCTTCAATTTTCCGCCATTTGCGCACATTGTTATTGTGACCTTTCATGGTCGGCGCAAAAGCATGTCCACCGGTCCCATCCGCTACAAAAAACAGATCCTTTGTGGCGTCTGGATTTAGCACAGCTTCAATCGCTTTGCGGCCGGGATTGGCTATGGGTGTGGGGGGGAGCCCGTTTATTTGGTAGGTATTATAGCCGGTTTTCTTGGCTATCTCACTGCGCCGCAAGGGATGCCCAAGTTTACCTTTGCCGCCTACCAAGCCATAAATAATGGTCGGATCTGATTGTAGTTTCATGCCGATGCGCAAACGATTGACAAACACACCGGCAACCCGTTTGCGCTCGCCTGAACGCCCGGTTTCCTTTTCCACAATAGAGGCCAGAATGAGCGCCTCCCTTGGAGTTTTAAATGGCAGGTTTTTCTGACGGCTGGGCCACAGTTTCTGGAGAACCTTTTCTTGCGCGGCTGCCATCGTCGCCAGTAGTTCGCGCCGGTTGGTACCTTCTGAAAACTGGAACGTGTCAGGCATCAAGCTCCCTTCGGGTGGAATGGTATCGATACTGCCAGCCAACTGTGGATGAGCATTCAGCGCATTGACGACTTGTTCGCTGGTCCAGCCCTCTGGCAACGTCACTTGATAAAAAATTGCTTTGCCACGAACCAGAATGTTTAGCACATCTTGCATGCTGGCGCCCTGTGGGATGGCGTATTTTCCAGCTTTCAGCTTTTTTGCAGATTTGCTGGCCACGGCATGCAACGCAAATATGCGCCGATTGCTGATGATGCCGTTTTTTTGCAATCTAGACGAGATCACACTCAGTCCCTGACCTTTGCCAACTTCAAACAAAACCTCTTTTGTCAAGGGACCCGGCTTGTCGACTTGCAAGCGCGTAAACATGTAAAAGCCCGCAATACCTATGGCTGCAAAGAAGGTCAGGCTCATTATCATTTGCATCAGTTTGAGAGTGCGACTGCGTTTCTTTTTGGTTTTTAGAAACTCTTGCGGTGGTTCTGGCGGCGCAATGACGGGTTCAAAATGTTGCGGATCAGGGGCTGTCTGAGCGCGCGGATACTGTGCGTGAGGTTGAGGCGGCATTTGCCAGTCGCGTTGCTGCGGCGCCGGTCCTGGCGAGGTGCCTGGTGGAATGCCATTGTTCGAATGATCAGTCATTGATTAGATCGCGGTTCCCAGTTCAGCTGGTTGGACCACGCAGGCCTCGCTGAGTTTCGGTTCAATATTACTTACACTATGCCTTACAACGTATCATGGAATATGGCAAAAGCGTGAGTGATTTGGCAAGGGTGGTGAAAGCTGCTCTTGGGACGTTGCATAATCTCAACGATTCGTAGCTAAAAGCGCTCTGGGGAGCCTACTCCTCAATATTACGAATGATTATAGAGGCATTTGTGCCTCCAAAACCAAAGGAATTACTCAAAACCGTATTGATTGGCATGGGTTTTTTGGTATGTGGTACGAGATCAATGCTGGTTTCCACTGATGGATTATCCAGATTAAGCGTTGGCGGGGCGACATTGTCCCGAATGGCAAGTGTTGAGAAGACGGCTTCAACCGCGCCCGCTGCGCCAAGCAAATGACCAATAGCAGATTTTGTTGATGACATGGTGAGATTGCTCGCGGCATCCCCAAATACACGTTCAACCGCCCCAAGTTCGATTTCATCTCCCATCGGGGTGGACGTACCATGGGCGTTCACATAGTCGATGTCGGATGGTTGGATATTGGCACGCTTGATCGCCGCTTGCATACAGCGGTAGGCGCCGTCTCCGCTCGCGGCCGGGGCTGTGATATGAAAGGCGTCACCTGAAAGCCCGTAGCCAATAATCTCGCCATATATGGTGGCACCGCGGGCCTTGGCGTGTTCCAGCTCTTCAAGAACCATAGCTCCGGCGCCTTCTCCCATGACAAACCCATCACGTCCTTCATCATAAGGGCGAGAGGCTTTTTCAGGGCGATCATTAAAGCCTTTGGAAAGTGCCTTGGCCGATGCAAAACCAGCGATAGCAAGACGGCAAATTGGTGATTCGGTACCGCCAGCGACCATCATATCAGCATCATCGAGGGCAATCAGACGGGCCGCATCGCCAATGGCGTGTGTGCCAGTTGAACAAGCTGTCACAACAGCATGATTGGGTCCCTTGAGACCATGTTTGATTGAGATATAACCGCCTGCCAGATTAATTAGTCGCCCTGGTATAAAGAATGGGCTAATTCGGCGCGGTCCTTTTTCTTCCAATAGCAAAGAGGTGCTGGCAATACCTTGTAGCCCACCGATCCCTGAACCAACGAGGACACCAGCTCGAACGGCTTCTTCTTCACTGGTTGCCTCCCACTTGGAATCACTGATCGCCTGATCAGCAGCAGCGACGGCATAGATGATAAAATCATCTACCTTTCGCTGATCCTTTTTGGGCATCCAGTCGTCGGGATTGAATGTGCCATTGGTGCCATCACCCCTTGGTATAACGCCGCCAATCTGACATGACAGATCGTCAACCTTAAATTCATCGATGCGCTTGATACCGGTTTCACCCGCTAACAGGCGCTGCCATGTCTTTGTGACTCCGCAAGCCAGAGGGGTAACGAGACCAAGACCAGTAATAACGACTCGACGCATTGGAACCATCCTTTGCACTCAATGGATGTGACAATATATTTAGGGATTTGGGCGAGTAGCGGAACGTAAACACCTATCCTTATCCAAATAGATTTCCGGTGGTGTTTACGTGATTGTCTAACTCGAAATATAAGAATGCTAGGAAGCGTTCTTTTCGAGGAACTTGACCGCATCACCGACTGTCAGAATAGTTTCGGCGGCATCATCAGGGATCTCGCAGCCAAACTCTTCTTCAAAAGCCATAACAAGTTCAACCGTATCAAGGCTATCTGCGCCCAGATCATCGATAAAACTTGCATTATCTGCGACTTTGTCTTCATCGACGCTTAGATGTTCGATTACGATTTTTTTCACTCGGCTGGAAACATCACTCATTTGCAATTCCTCGCTATAGTTCAACGGTAAAGGTTATGTCCAGGGATCTGACGAGAGCGCCTTGGACGAAAGAACGGTTAAGGGCTGATACAATGAATGGCCCCGTTGGGAAAGTCTTTTTCATTTCTGTTGAAAACTTCCTCAATCGCGAGACTTCGTGACGCAAGCCCAGTTATATCACTTTTTATCGATCCGTGGTCGTTAGTGGTTAACAAGCAGGACCTGCATAGGTTATTCCTGCATATTTGGTTCAGGTCAAGGCTAGATCATCGCCATTCCGCCATTAATATTGAGAGTCTGGCCTGTTATGTAGCCTGCTTCATCGCTGGCAAGGAATAAAACGGCACTGGCGATGTCATCTGGTTCTCCTAGCGTCCCTGCCGGGATGATTTGTGTGATGGCCGTTTTTTGCTTCTCATTGAGCATATCTGTCATTGGCGTCGTAATGAACCCTGGCGCAATACAATTGACGGTAATGCCACGCGGCGCGATCTCACGGGCCATGGCTTTTGACATGCCGATCATACCAGCCTTTGACGCAGAATAATTCCCTTGGCCAGGATTGCCGACCACGCCACTGATTGAGCTGATATTGATGATGCGCCCATAGCGGCGGCGCATCATGCCTTTCAGTGCACCCCTGCAAACCGCGAAGGCGGCTGACAGATTGACATTGATCACATCGTCCCATTCCTCGTCCTTCATGCGCAGGAATAAATTATCCTTGGTAATACCAGCATTATTGACAACGATATCGATCTGTCCGGCCAATTCCTCGGCTTTGGCATAAAGCTCGCTCACCGCAGCGCGGTCCATCAAGTTGCAAGGGGCGGTGAAGACATTGTCACCTAGCTCGCTTGCCAGTTCAGCAAGTTTTTCTTCACGGGTGCCAGAGATCACCACCTTGGCGCCTTGGGCGTGCAATAATTTGGCAATAGCGCCGCCAATACCCCCGGTTGCGCCTGTGATCAAGGCCCCTTTACCGCTCAAATCAAACATACTCGATTCCCTGTTTTGTTTTTCATTTTGGTTCTTGTGATGACACCAGCTTACTGGCCGGAAAACTCTTCAATTTCGGACGGAGTGCCGATTGATGGTGATTGCAGGCTGCGCTCAATGCGCCGTGCCAAACCGCTCAATACTTTGCCTGCGCCGACTTCATATAGGGTCTCAACGCCATTCGCTGCCATATAAGAGACTGATTCGCGCCAGCGCACAGTCCCTGTCACTTGTTCAACCAGTCGCTGTCTGATCTCATCTGGTGACGTTATTGGGGTCGCCAATACATTGGCGATCAAAGGCACTGTTGGCTCATTGATCGTGACATTGGCCAGCGCCTCCTCCATGGCATCGGCAGCTGGCGCCATCATCTGGCAATGAAAGGGAGCGCTGACGGGCAGTAACATGGCGCGACGAGCTCCAGCTTCGCTCGCTAATGCCATGGCTCGCTCAACGGCGGCTTTACTGCCGCTGACAACGACCTGCCCGGGGGCGTTATCATTGGCAGCCGCACAGACATCATCTTGTGCCGCTTGTTTGGCAATATCAATAACAGGTTCAAAATCAAGCCCAAGCAGTACGGCCATGGCACCGGCGCCCACCGGCACTGCTTGCTGCATCGCCTGCCCTCGAATTTGCAGCAACTTGGCCGTGTCGGTCAGGCTGATGGCGCCACTGGCGGCAAGAGCTGAATATTCGCCCAGAGAATGGCCAGCTACAAATTTGAGGCTGGCGGCCATATCAAAGCCTTTGTCCTCAAGGACGCGCATGACCGCCATCGAAACAGCCATCAAGGCTGGTTGAGCGTTTTCGGTCAAGGTCAGCTCTTCGATGGTACCGTCCCAGATGATTTGTGATAGCTTTTTACCAAGCGCCTCGTCCACCTCATCGAACACACTTTTGGCCGCTGGATATTGCTCGGCTAACTCCTGGCCCATGCCAATTTTTTGACTGCCTTGTCCTGGAAATGTGAATGCGGTGCTCATGGGTCGTTCATTCCTTGTTGTGCTCACATGAATTGGGGATCTTGAACTGATAGCGCATCTGATAATCGTGTCAAGAACATAGGGGTGTTAAGCGTCAAGGATGCCTGCGCTGGACCCTATAGATAGAAAAAGGTTTTTCTTGCCAAAGGCCTGCATATTCCTATATATAACCTGCTCTACGGTTATTGGCCGGTTGGAGGCTGAACGGAAGCGTTATATTCCTTATTGTTGCACAGGGCAGCAAAATATATCTCATCCCGTGTCTTCACTCTTTACGGAACTGATTTAATGAGCCTTTTCCCTTCTGGGAAGCAGTTGCTCTAAGAGGCTCCGCACCGGACATTAACGGTTATGACAATCGTGTCACCCATATATCTGGCGAACGTCTTGTTCGCTGGACATTAGAACAAGGCTCATTTCCATGCCATTATACGAGCATGTTTTCATCGCGCGCCATGATATCTCGGCCCAGCAGATGGAAGCTCTGACAGAAAAATTCACCGGTGTTTTGAAAGAAAACGGCGGCAAGGTCCAGACTTACGAATATTGGGGTCTTAAAAACCTTTCCTATCGCATCAAGAAAAACCGCAAGGCTCATTACGGTTATTTCCAGCTTGAAACGCCACATGCGGGACTTGCTGAAATGGAACGTCAGATGACGCTGACCAATGATGTGTTGCGGTTCATGACCATCCGCGTTGATGAGCATGAAGAAGGTCCATCAGCCATGATGCGCAAGTCAGATCGCGATGATCGCAAACCTCGTGGCGGTGGTCGATTTGGCGGCGGCGGCGGTGGTGGCGGCCGGGACGGATCACGGGGCGGACCTCGTGAAGATCGACGCCCACCGCGTTCAAATAATAGCGACGACAAATAGGGATCAATCATGAGAATCGAACAATTACCAGTCCGACGCCCTTTTCATCGTCGGCGTAAAACCTGCCCTTTTTCTGGCGATAATGGGCTGACCATCGACTATAAAGACGTGAAACTTCTGCAGCGCTACATATCAGAGCGTGGCAAGATCGTTCCAAGCCGCATCACGGCAGTAACAGCCAAAAAACAGCGCGAACTGGCCAAAGCCATCAAACGCGCCCGTTTCCTTGGCTTGTTGCCTTACGTGATTGGCTAAATCCAAATAAAGAGCTGCTGTTTTGTAGTGGCTCTTTTAATGACAAGTGTTGGGATGAACAAAAGAGGCTCAAACATTGAGCCTTCATCTCTAACCGCAAACCAGCGGGACAGCGAAAATGACAAAGAACCCATATATAGCGGGATTGGCCGCTGGCGGCGTTGCGGCGCTGCTTTATCTATCCCTTGCCACTGGTTCGGGTATGGGCCTGTTACTGTTCTATCTTGCGCCGCTGCCTGGTTTTATCGCCGGATTTGGTTGGGGAGTACGGGCGGCGGGTGTTGCCGCATTAGCTGGAACCGGGCTTATTCTTGCAAGCCTTGGCCTTACACCAGCAATCGCATACGGTGCTTCACTTGCCATTCCCTCCGTCATCATCACTCATTTTGCGTTTCTTTACCGCCTCTCTGACCAGACAAGCCAACAACAAGATCAACCAGGTGAGCCGCAGGTTGAATGGTATCCGGTGGGCAATTTGATGCTCATTGTGGCGCTGTATGGCGGCTTGCTGGCCATGATGGCGGTGCTTTTGCTGGGTCCCACCTATGAAGCCTATCTTGACAGAGTTGGATCGCAGCTCGATTTGATCATTTCGAAAGCGACCGAAGCTGGTTTTTTCAAGAAACTGAAGCCAGAGCAAATCGGACACTATAAGAGTGTTGTGCAGTCTATTCTTCCGGCATCGACAGCCGTTTTGTGGTGTCTGCTGGCCTTTATAAATATGTGGATTGCTGCTCATATCGTTCGTCTTTCAGAAAAAATGAGCCGTCCCTGGCCTGATTTGACGCGTATTGAATTCCCCTATAAAAGCTCGCTCGCCCTGATTGGCCTGTTTTTATTGTCGCTTGCCATGCCCGGTATCGGTGGGCTCATCCTGTCGGGTTTTGTAGGCGCGATGATGATCGCTTTTTTGCTAATGGGATTGGCGGTCGTACATTATCTGACGCGCCCTTATCCTGCACGTGGCCTCATTTTGTTTGGCACCTATATAGCCGTTTTTTTCATTGGCTGGGGAGCGATCATCGTGATCATTCTTGGCGTTGTCGAACCGCTGCTACAGATACGAAGACGTGCCAATATCGAGCCTTCGTGAGGCTCAACTCACACTTGCAAACACTGACGAATTTAGAGATTTAAACAAACCAAGGAGTATGGATCATGAAAGTTATATTGCTGGAGCGCATCAAGCGGCTCGGACAAATGGGTGATGAAGTCACCGTCAAACCCGGATTTGCACGCAACTATTTGTTGCCAGTAGGCAAGGCATTGCGGGCAAACAAAGCCAATCGTGCGCTTTTCGAAACCCAGCGTGTTCAGTTGGAAGCGCGTAACCTTGAAGCTAAAACAGAAGCCGATGCTGTTGCCAAGAAGATTGACGGCAAACATTTCGTCGCTATTCGCCAGGCTGGCGATACGGGGCAGCTTTATGGGTCTGTCGCCACCAGAGATATCACCGATGTGATTACCGAAAATGGTTATTCGATCGCGCGTAATCAGGTCATGCTTGATCGCCCGATCAAATTGCTGGGTCTGCATGATGTGCGTCTTAGTCTGCATCCCGAAGTCGATGTTAAGGTGATCATCAATGTGGCTCGTACCGAAGAAGAAGCTAAGCGCCAGGAACGCGGTGAGGACGTCACAGCCATTGATGATGGCGGTGATGAAGAAGAAGTGATCGCAGCTGAAGATATTTTTGAAGATGAAGAGCACGCAGAACAGGCTGCTGCTGAATTGAGCGACGAAGAATCAAAAGATGCGGACGGCAAACCGGCGAAATCCGGCTCAGATGAGAATGAAGACGACGCAAAAGACGACTAAGTCTCTTTGTACCTGTGACAGTTTTAAAAACCGGCAGTGCTTACGTAGTATTGCCGGTTTTTGGTATCTTGTGGCATGAATCGATTCGATTATTGCATCGGTGTTGTCGCAAGGACAGTGTCAAGCGTGCCATCTACTCGACAATGATACTCGTGCAAATAAAAAAAGTAATGCACAGGCAGCTTGTGGATTGCGGGTATAGCTATACACACGAGCGATTGAGCTGTTGTAGCATGGTGCGAATCATACACACTGCTTTCATGACACAGACAAATCCCCAGGACATCTCGTCCCCGGCCGCGCCGGGCACGGATGACAACGTATTGCCGTTCCGCTTGGCACCGCATAATATTGAAGCTGAGCAGGCTTTGCTTGGCGCTATATTGGTCAATAATGAAGCACATGATCGGGTTTCCTCCTTTCTCGAGGTCGATCATTTCTTCGAACCACTGCACGGACGGATCTTTCAGGTCGCCGCGCGATTGATCCAGAGCAGCAAACCGGCAACACCGATTACGCTGAAAACCTTTTTCGATCATGAAGAGCCGATTGATGATAATCTGACCGTGCCACAATATCTTGGCAGGCTGGCGGCAGGCGCCACCACCATTATCAATGCCAAGGAATATGGCCAGACTATCTATGATCTGGCACAGAGACGCTCCTTGATCATCAGTGGCGAGGATCTGGTAAATACGGCCTATGTGTCATCCGTGGAAGAGCCACCGGGGCTGCAAATCGAAGATGCCGAGCAAAAACTCTATAAGCTGGCAGAGACCGGTAAATATGGCCAGGGTTTTGAGAGTTTTTCGTCTGCCCTTCGCGGCTGTATCGAGATGGCGGATGCTGCTTATCGCCGTGGGGGTGGTTTGTCGGGAGTTTCAACGGGTCTGACAGACCTTGATCGTCAGATGGGGGGTTTGCAGGGCTCTGATCTTATCGTTCTGGCTGGTCGCCCCAGTATGGGTAAAACGGCGCTCGCCACCAATATCGCGTTCAATATTGCCAAAGCACATAATATGGCGGCCAAGCTGCCAGACAATGCGGATGGAACGGCAGCTCCTGAAGATGGCGCGGTTGTCGGGTTCTATTCCCTGGAGATGTCATCAGAACAATTGGCTACGCGTATTGTTTCCGAGCAATCTTTGGTGCCGTCCGAAAAAATTCGCCGCGGCATGATTTCGGATGATGATTTCAGGGAGCTGGTACGAGTGTCCCAGGATCTTCAGGAAATTCCATTCTTTATCGATCCCACCGGTGGTATTTCCATAGCGCAACTGGCAGCTCGTGCAAGGCGTTTGAAGCGCCAGCATAATCTGGGGGTGATCATCGTTGATTATCTGCAGCTTTTGACCGGGTCTGGTAATTCGAACGCCAATCGTGTGCAGGAAATTACCGAAATAACTACGGGACTCAAGGCGCTTGCCAAGGAACTGGCTGTGCCGATTATTGCTCTTTCCCAGCTATCGCGCCAAGTTGAGTCGCGAGAAGACAAGCGGCCACAACTGTCTGACCTTCGCGAATCTGGCTCTATTGAGCAAGATGCCGATGTGGTGCTGTTTGTGTATCGTGAAGAATATTATGTGTCGCGCGCCGAACCACGCGAAGGGACGCCGGAACATCTAACCTGGCAAGATGAAATGGATCGTACCATGGGGCTTGCGGAAGTGATTGTAGCCAAGCAACGACATGGACCCGTGGGCACGGTAAAAATGCAATTTACTGGTGAGTTTACTCGCTTTTCCGACTATATCGACAATGATCATGTTCCTGAACGCCGCGATTTTTAGGGAGTGACCGCAAACGCGGCGCAGCAAGACTTTTAAATTCACTATATTGGTGCAATAGATATTCAGCGTCACCCTTATGACAATGAGGGTGACGCTATATTGTTTTCACATCATGGATCAGGATTTGAGTTTATGTCATTAAAATCCACACCTGATATGGCTTCTGGATCACCGGCCCTGTTGACGATTGATCTCTCGGCGATTGGGGAAAATTATGCGCAGTTGCGTGAGATGGCCAAGGGCGCGGAATGCGCCGCCGTTGTCAAGGCGGATGCTTATGGGCTTGGCGCGGATCATGTGGTGCCTACTCTCTATAACAAGGGTTGCCGCACGTTTTTTGTGGCGACCTTGCATGAAGGGATCGCCCTGCGCAAACTTCATGACGATATCAAAATCTATATTCTGGATGGACTGTTTGCTGGTTCCGAGAGTCTGTTTGCAGAACACAAGCTTGCGCCGGTGCTGGGATCATTAGCGATGCTGAAGCGGTGGGCGGCATTGTCTGCTTCGATGAATTTTAAACACCCCGCCGCTTTGCATCTGGACACGGGAATGAATCGCCTGGGCCTGGACGCCTCTGACTTCAAGGAATTTGTCGAGCACCAGAATTCAATCCTATCTGATATTAACATTGATCTTGTTATGAGCCACTTGGCGTGTGCGGATGAGCCGTCCCATCCCGGAAATCAAAAACAACTCGACGACTTTTCTGGTTTTTTGTCGCAATTGCCATTCAGATCTGCTTCGCTGGCCAACTCCTCCGGTATTTTTCTGGGTCCTGATTTCCATCTGAACCTGGTGCGGCCCGGAATTGCCTTATATGGTGGACAACCAAATATGTACGCTTCGAGTGCGATGCGTCCCGTTGTCTCCCTAATCACTCATATCGCTCAGGTGAGGAACGTGGAAAAAGGCGCCGCAATTGGCTATGGGGGCGCGTATATTGCGCAGCGTCCGACCGTTCTTGCAACTTTGCCCGTAGGGTATGCCGATGGTTATCACCGGGCACTTGGATCCACAAATGACCAAAACGGGGCAAGCGTCTATATCGGCAATTATGAAGCGCCGGTGCTGGGACGTGTTTCTATGGACCTCATTACCGTGGATGTCACGGATACTCCCCATGAGCTGATAGCCGTCGGGGCACCAGTTGAGCTTTTGGGCCGCCAAATCCTCATTGATGATCTGGCAAAGGTTGCTGGCACTATCAGCTATGAAATCCTGACGTCGCTCGGTACGCGATATGAACGGCAATATATAGGTAAGAAATAAATGGCCCGTGAGAAAAACAGTTTTACCTGTCAGAGTTGCGGGGCCTCCAGTGGACAATGGGCCGGGCGCTGCAATGCCTGCGGGGAATGGAATACCATTGTCGAGGAAGTGTCGAAAAACAGTGGCATCGCCGGAGGGCCATCCAAGAAGCAAGCCAAGGGCCTGACACTGGAACTTGAAAGTCTGGACACCGAGGTTGCTGATGTCCCGCGGCTCATGACCGACATAGCTGAATTTGACCGGGTCACGGGGGGCGGCTTGGTGCCAGGATCTGCCATTCTGGTGGGCGGCGAACCCGGCATTGGCAAATCAACCCTTCTATTACAGGTCGCAGCGGTGCTGGCTAACAAGGGACACCGCGCGCTTTATTTTTCGGGAGAAGAAGCAACCGCCCAGATCCGTCTGCGGGCCAAGAGACTGAAGGTTACCGATGCGCCGGTTGGCTTGGCGGCCGAGACCAATGTTGCCAATATCTTGTCGACGCTGGAAGCTGATGATCCCCCCGCCATGGTCATAATAGATAGTATTCAGACCGTATGGTCAGATACTCTTGACGCAGCTCCTGGCACGGTTTCCCAAGTGCGTGCCTGCTCGCAGCATCTCGTTCGCTACGCAAAGCGCTCGGGAGCCGTATTATTGATTGTCGGTCATGTCACCAAAGACGGGCAGATCGCGGGGCCAAAAGTCGTCGAACATATGGTCGATACAGTGCTTTATTTTGAGGGCGATAGCGGCCATCAGTTCCGTATTTTGCGAGCCGTTAAAAATCGTTTTGGCGCCACCGACGAAATCGGCGTGTTCGAGATGAAAAATGAAGGATTGGCAGAAGTTGCCAATCCGTCTGAAATGTTTCTTGGTGACCGAAATGATGATAGCCCCGGGGCTGCTGTTTTCGCTGGGATTGAAGGGTCAAGACCGGTGCTCGTGGAGATACAGGCGCTCGTTGCAGCATCTTCTCTGGCGACACCCCGGCGCGCCGTAGTTGGTTGTGATTCCAATCGCCTTGCTATGATCATCGCCGTGTTAAGCGCCAGATGCGGCTTACGTTTTGGCGCTCATGATGTTTACCTCAATGTGGCGGGCGGCTTGCGGATTACAGAACCGGCGGCCGATGTGGCGATTGCTGCTGCGCTTATTTCTGCGCTATCTGGTATCGCCTTGCCCATTGATCGTGTATTCTTTGGTGAGATATCGTTGTCAGGGGCGGTTCGTAATGTCGGGCATATGGGCGCGCGCCTGAAAGAGGCCCGAAAACTAGGATTTAAATCGGCGACTATGCCAATGCCGGTTGACGGAGAGACACCTGATAAAAAGATGTTGGTCGAAAATCTGCCGCATCTTAGTGCTTTAACAGCAAATATACTCGGATCAGAAGGCGAAAAGAGCCAGGCTTCGAGTGAAAAAGAAACAAAAAACAGTTGATCAACACTGTGATATTATGCCCTTTACGAAGCGTGAGGGGCTTTATATACACAAGGTATGAGCGCTGACAAATATTTAGAGGGGCAGGGAAACAAATGCCATCATTAACGGTTCTTGACTTGGTTTTGGCTGCGGTCATGGTGATTTCCGGCTTTTTGGCCATGATCCGCGGACTAACTCGCGAGCTGCTTTCAATCGCAGCCTGGATTGCCGCGGCTGGTGCCGCTGGTATAACCTATTTCTTCTATCAAGAGGAAATCAAGCAACTAGTACCTATTCAACCAGAAATTGCAGCCATTGGCGGCGTTTCTGCGCTGGTTTTTCTTGTTGTTCTCATCGTTGTCAGCCTGTTGACCATTAAAGTTGGCGATTGGGTGCTAGATAGCAGTATTGGCGCCCTTGACCGTACTTTGGGCCTTTTGTTCGGCCTGGCGCGTGGCATGATTCTGGTGGGTATCATTTTCTGGTTCTTTATCAAGTTTACAGATGACAAAAGCCGTCCCGACTTTATCGAGGATGCCTATTCACGCGATGCCATTGAATGGACCAGTGACAAGCTTGAAAAAGTCGGTCACCGTTTTGCAGTTAAAATCATGGGGGTTCTTGGAAAAGGTGAGCCAGAGGACGAGCAGCAATAAACCGTAGATGACCAAAATGAGTTAAAGTGTCGCTGTTCTTTCGCCTCGCCATAAATCTTGGACTGTGCTAAGAAATCGACTTCATTGGTCACGCAGAGGATGCTTGCATGTCACATCTTTTTGAAGAGAACGCGGGGCCGTACGCCGTGATGGCAATTGACTCTCATTCGCAAACCTTCATTGATGACGACAAACTGCATGAAGAATGTGGGGTGTTTGGCATTTTCGACCATGATGATGCCGCTGCCTTTACGACGCTGGGACTACATGCGCTGCAGCATCGTGGGCAGGAAGCCGCTGGAATTATAACGTTTGATGGTAAAAGATTTATATCAGAGCGACATCTTGGCAAAGTCGGCGATCATTTTACTTCCTCAAAAGTAATCGAAAAACTGGTTGGCCGAACAGCCATTGGGCATGTGCGTTATTCGACGACTGGCGATACTATTTTACAAAATACCCAGCCGCTTTACGCAGACCTTGCGACAGGCGGCTTTGCTATATGCCACAATGGTAATCTCACCAATGCCATCACATTGCGTGAAGAGCTGATCAAGGACGGCGCCATTTGCCAAACGACCTCTGATACCGAGGTGTTGTTGCACCTTGTTGCCCGTAGTCGCGAGCGCAAATTCATTGATAAATTCATTGAGGCCCTCAAGCAGATTGAGGGCGCCTATGCCTTCGTAGGGCTTACGAATAAAAAACTCATCGGTGCGCGTGACCCCTATGGTATTCGGCCATTGGTGCTTGGCAAACAGGGTAATTCCTATGTGCTGGCATCTGAAACCTGTGCCCTCAACATGATCGACGCCGAATTTGTGCGCGAGATCGAGAATGGTGAAGTGGTGATTATCACCAAGGATGGCATTAAATCCTACAAACCGTTTGGTAAGACAAAACTTCGACCTTGTATTTTTGAGTATATTTACTTTGCGCGTCCTGATTCAGTTGTCGGTGGGCACTGCGTTTATGATGTACGCAAAAAAATGGGTGCAGAATTGGCCAAAGAGTCCAGCGTTGACGCCGATGTGGTGATCGCTGTTCCAGATAGCGGCCTTCCCGCAGCGATCGGTTATGCTCAAAAATCCGATATCCCGTTTGAACTCGGCATCATTCGCAACCACTATGTGGGGCGCACCTTCATTGAACCAGCACAAAAAATCCGTGAGCTTGGGGTGCGTTTGAAGCATAGCGCCAACTGTCATTCTATCGCTGGCAAGCGTATCATATTGGTGGATGACAGCATTGTACGTGGCACTACCAGTATGAAAATCGTCAAGATGATGTATGAAGCTGGGGCCAAAGAAGTGCATATGCGGATATCGAGCCCACCGATTACCCATCCTGATTTTTACGGAATTGATACGCCCAGGCGCTCTTCCCTTATCGCAGCAGGTAGATCGATTGCCGAAATAAACGAATTTATCGGTGCCGACAGCCTGGCCTTTTTGTCCATTGAGGGGATCTATAAGGCAATGGGGTATAATTCTAGAAATAGTGAAAACCCTCAATTCACCGATCATTGTTTTACCGGAGATTATCCCACCCGACTGCTTGATCGATCGGGGCAAGCGATTGATAAGCAACTATCATTACTGGTTGAAGAGAGCGCCTGACGCAATTTGTGCATGGTTTTTCATTTTCATTTGGACTATGATCTGGTTAAATATACCTATACTGACTAAGTTCGGTGTGAAATAATGCTGCCTAATTTGGCTATTATAACATTTCTAAGACGTCCCGGACTCCAGCCCCAAAACTGGAGACGACAACATGTGCTATTACGAGGATAGGCTTGTGTAGCGCACAATTAGGAGATTAATCGTGTCTAGATCGACTGTTGCCTTTCTTGCTACCGCTGGCCTCACATTGGCAATAACAGGCATTGCCCATGCCAGCAAAATCCATACGGGCGGCGCACGCGGTGCTTACAATGGTGACTTTTGCCCCCCTTTGGTAAAAGAGCTTGGAACGGCAAAATTCAACTATAAATGTGCGCTCTCACTGGGCTCCAACGATAATATTAGCAAGGTTCAAAAAAACCCTGTTGATTTGGGTTTTTCGCAATTTGACGTATTTGCTTTGAATGTCTCCAAGAATCATCCTGCTCAACCATTTCACGTTATTCGCAACGATATTGCCCGTGAATGTCTATTCATGGTGACGAAAAACAAAAATCTGTTGAGTTTTGGAGATGTGGCCGCGCGTGCCGGTGAGTTGCATTTCGTTTTGCCACCACAAGGCAGCGGTAGTGCCTCGACATTTGATTATCTGCGCAGCATTGATCCCGATGGTCTGGGGCGTGCGCTCGATGTAACACATGCGGAAAGCACTGATATAGCCCTGAAGAAGGCGTTGGCAAGTGACGGCAAAACTGTTGCCCTGTTTGTGCAGTTTCCCGATCCCAATAATGATCGCTTCAAACTGATTGCCAAGGAAAAGGGTCTATTCATCCCTGTTATTGATCGCAATATTTTGCGCCAAACCGTTGATGACCAGAAAATATATTTTGCTCAGGAAACAGATGTCAGCAATGGCAAATTCTGGAAAAAGGGCGCCAAGGTCACAACAGCCTGTACGCCTATGGTGATTTTTACTGGCAATCCGCAACTGATGACCGACAATGATCAAAAACTTGATCACAAAGACATGATCAACACGGTCAATGATATTCCCGCTGAAAAATTGCTACCTAAACAGGGATTCTTTAAAAAAATGTGGTCCAAAACCAGAGCTCTTTCAGCTGATGCTGTTGATAAAATGATGGTAGCATCCGAAAAGGCACGTGAAAAGGCGGCACCGATGCTCGAAAAGGCCAAGGAAAAAGCCCTCGAATTAGGGGAAAAAGCAGCACCTATGCTAGAGACAGCCAAAGAGAAAGCCAAAGAACTTGGCGTAAAAGCCATGGATAAAGCCAAAGACCTTGGTGATGCGGCCAAAGAAAAAATGCAGCAATAAGCTTTTGCGCAGATGATGAGTATAAAAGGCGGCCTGCGGGCTGCCTTTTTTGTTTTCTGTTTTTGCTATCCATTGAGGCGCGCAATTAATATAACAGACCAAAATAAAGCAAGAGAGTATTCGAAATGACTGATCCCACTCCCCTCGCTGATCGCGTGGCTTTGGTAACAGGAGCGTCCAGAGGTATTGGCGAAGCAGCCGCATTGGCGCTCGCAAAGGCTGGGGCGCATGTGGTGGCAGTTGCGCGCACCACCGGTGGGCTGGAGGCGCTTGAAGATCAAATCCTGGCCATAGGTGGAGAGGTGACGCTGGTGCCGTTTGACCTGCTCGAACTTGATCGCATTGACGATCTGGGGGCTGAAATATTCAAACGCTTTGAGCGCCTTGATATTCTCGTTGGCAATGCCGCTATACTTGGCCCTCTGTCCCCCCTTGGTCACGTCAGTCCCAAGGATTGGAGTAAGGTCATGGATCTTAATCTCAATGCCAATTGGCGGTTGCTGCGTATTTTTGATCCCTTGCTACAGCGGTCCAAAGCCGGTCGGGCCGTTTTTGTGACATCTGGCGCTGCTACTAACAATCAGGCCTATTGGGGCCCCTACTCCACTTCAAAGGCCGCCCTTGAAGCACTGGTTCGCACCTATGCGCAAGAAAGCAGTGCAACCAATGTGCGGGCTAATCTTTTGGACCCTGGTATTGTCCGCACCGTTATGCGGATGAAAGCATTTCCCGGCGAAGATCCGCAGTCATTGCCGGCCCCTAGCGAACTTGGACCTTTATTCGTGAGGATGTGTTCAGCTGACTATGAGAAAAACGGACAAACGGAAAAGTTTAAGCATTGATGTCAAAGTGCAAACCGTCATATGACGGCACGACATGTTCCGGCAGTTCTTTTTTCAATATGTCATAATCGAGATCATGATGCATATTGGTCAAGAAGGCCCGCTTTGGTTCGATGCGTTCAATCCATGACAGGGCTGTTGCTACATTAAAATGGGTCTTGTGTTCTTCGTAACGCAGCGCATCAATGATCCATATTTTTGTACCTTGCAGGTGCTGCACGGTTTCATCTGGAAACTCGTGAACATCCGTCGAATAGGTGAAATCTCCAAACCGAAACCCCAGCGACTGGATCGACCCGTGTTGCTGGTTCATGGGCAATATATCAATGTCACCGCCAGCGCCTTCAATGGTAAAGGTCTTGTAAGGCTCGATCTCGCACGGATTTAGAATGGGGGGATAAAAGCTTCCTGGTGGACATTTGAAGCAATAGGAAAATTTTGGAACAAGGTGCTCCAAGACGCGCGCACTCATATAAACATCGGTGCGTTTTTTAGTGTTAAACGCCACCTGGCGCAAATCATCAATGCCGTGAGTATGATCGGCGTGTTCGTGTGTGTAGATCACCGCGTCAATCTCGCTAATTCCCGCATCAAGCAATTGCATGCGAAGATCTGGCGAGGTGTCGACCAATACGCGTGTCGTGCCATTGCTCGATGTTTTTTGCACAAGAATGGAGCAACGCCGGCGAGTGTTTCTCGGATTGTCAGGATCGCAATTACCCCAATGGCCGCCTATGCGTGGGACACCCCCAGATGCACCGCACCCAAGTATCGTGACGCTCATACTCATGAGCAAGCACTTTTCGCGCGATCTTCAAGTTTTGGCACTTTGGTGAACAAGCGGTAGAAGTTTTTTGTTGTGGCGGCGGCGACCTCTTCCAGCGAGCGGTTTTGCAAATCCGCGAGTTTTTGCGCTGTGTGGACGGTAAAGGCGGGTTCGTTGGTCTTGCCGCGATGCGGCATGGGGGCAAGGAACGGGGCATCCGTTTCTACGAATAACCGATCCAGCGGCAGGGTTTTGGCGATGTCTTGTAAATCAGTTGAGTTTTTGAACGTCAAGACGCCCGACATGGAAATATAAAGTCCCAGGTCCAGCACCTCATTGGCAAGTTGCCGTGATGCCGTAAAACAATGGATAAGTGCCGGAAACGCGCCAATCTTCATTTCTTCTTTCAAGATTGCGACGGTATCTTCATCGGCGTCCCGCGTATGGATGACCAATGGTAGTCCGGTCTGGCGTGCCACATCGATATGGCGCCGAAAGACCGTTTGCTGTTCGGCACGTGGGCTGTTGTCATAATGATAGTCTAACCCGGCTTCACCAATTGCCACGACCTTTGGATGTTGGGAAAGAGCGATGATCTCTTCAGCAGTGATATCCAGTTCGTCTTGCGCATAGTGCGGATGAGTACCCACCGAACAAAATATATTGTCATGGCTCTCGGCAATTTTGACGACCTCATCAAATCGGCCAACCTTGGTGCAAATCGTTACCATTTGCTTGATATTGGCCTCTTTGGCACGGGCCAGCACATCTTCAAGCTGCTCGCCAAGTTTTGGAAAGTCGAGATGACAATGGGTGTCGATAAGCATCATGAGCCTTCTCCCTCTGTTTCGATATAGCGAGGGAAAACCCCTTCTGGTTTGGGTAATGAAGTGCCGCTGGTTAATCTGGCGGCGTCCCCTAATGATGAGAAGCTGCGTTGATCTTGCGGGATAACCAGCAGATCGAGCAGTTTTTCGGCCGATTGCGGCATGATCATCTGGCATAGAATAGATACATTACGGATCACCTCGGCAGTAACATAAAGGATGGTCCCCATGCGCGCTGGATCATCTTTCTTGCGCGCCCAGGGTTCCTGGCCAGCGAAATATTTATTAGCATTGGCAACGACATCAAAAACGGCGTCCAGCGCTTTGTGGATCGCTTGCAGGTCCATCGCCGCACTCGCCTTGGCATAGATCGCATCGGCTTGCGTGATGATATCTCGGTCTTCTTCTTTAAACTCTCCAGGTTCTGGAATAGTACCACCGCAATTCTTGGCGATCATTGACAAGGAGCGCTGGGCAAGGTTTCCAAGGTCGTTGGCCAGATCCGCATTAATGCGATTGACGATCGCTTCGTGCGAGTAGCTGCCATCTTTGCCAAACGGTACTTCTCGCATGAAAAAGTAGCGCATCTGATCAAGGCCATATTGTTCAATCATGGCAAAGGGATCGACCACATTACCCACCGATTTAGACATTTTTTCACCCTTGTTGGTCAAGAAACCATGGGCATATATCCGTTTTGGTAAAGGCAATCCTGCCGACATCAAAAAGGCTGGCCAGTAGACAGCATGGAAGCGTACGATATCCTTGCCGATCATATGAATATTGGCAGGCCAAAAATGATTGCGATCTGTAGTGTCGGGCCACCCCGTTGCCGTCACATAATTGGTCAAGGCATCGACCCAGACATACATGACATGGTCATCATCACCTGGAACAGGTATGCCCCAGTCAAATGTGGTCCGCGATATGGATAGATCGCGCAGGCCAGATTCCACAAAACTTGTCACCTCGTTACGCCGCGCAACTGGACCTATGAAATCGGGCTGCTCGCTATAGTGCTTTAATAAAGGCTCTTCATAAGCTGACAATCTAAAAAAATAACTCTCTTCTTCCATCCATTCAACGGGTGAACCAAGAGGTTCGCGCCGCACGCCATCATCGCCAAGTTCTGTTTCTGATTCTTCAAAATAGGCTTCCTGGCGCACCGAATACCAGCCGCCATACGTATCGAGATAAATATCGCCATTGGCCTCCATACGGGTCCAAAGTTCTTGACATGTTTTACGATGGCGCTCTTCCGTGGTGCGGATGAAATCATCATGGGAGCAATTCAGCGCTTCGACCATATGACGAAAAACGGCCGCGTTTTTATCTGCCAGTTCTATGGTGGTTATGCCTTCGCTTTCCGCAGTTTGTTGCATTTTTTGGCCATGCTCATCGGTGCCAGTCAAAAAGAATACGTCCTTGCCGTCAAGTCGTGCGAACCGCGCAAGCACATCTGTCGCTATAGCCGTATAGGCATGGCCGATATGAGGCACTCCGTTTGGATAGAAGATCGGCGTGGTGATATAAAAGCTGTTATCACTCATATCTGTACATTTATCCTTTTTGGGCCTGTCATGCGCGATTTTACCCTTGGTGTTTCCCGGGTTGAGTGATTTTCAATCCGCCATTGAGGCGGGCAATCTCTTCAATATTTGCAAACAGGTCGAGAATGAAATTGCCACGATCTAGATTTAGCAAATCCGTTTCCATTTTTTTCGAAGTGATTGTTTCCCATAGCTGTGTCCATTGTGCAAGCTTGTGTTGGTTTCCAGTATTGGCCAGAACGATCTGTTTGATCCTGTTTGAGATCTGCGTGGACAAGAGATGCAGAAAATTATGATAGTCTTTCTCAGCAGCGCGCGCGGATAATCGATCGGCCAATGCGCTGATGGCTTGTGGATCCATGCGCGGTAGCTGGTCGAGTAGCTGCTTGATCTCAAGATAATCTTCAAGGGCCCGACCACTGGCAAGCTCAAGGGCGGCGCGCGCACTGCCATGGGCAAGATCGAAAATCACCGATAACTCATCGCCGGTGGGCAAGGATATCTGTGACTGATCGGCAATATGGCTCACGCAGGCCCGTATTGTAGGGTCATCAAGACCTTGTAAGCGCAATTTCTGGCAGCGCGATATGATCGTCGTGGGAAGCTTTCCCTGTTCCGCAGAGACGAGTAGAAACAGACAAAACGCTGGCGGTTCCTCCAGCATTTTCAACAAGGCATTGGCAGCGTTCATATTGAGATCATCGGCGCGGTCAATTATCACCACCCGCCATTTTCCCATGCCAGCAGTATTTCCCAAAAAACGTTGCAGATCGCGTACATTATCAACCGATATCTGGGAACGGAATTTTTTGGTTTTAACGTTCCAGCTACGACGCAGTATCAGAAGGTTTGGATGTGCTTCAGAGCGTATGAGTTTAGCCTCTGGTGTTGAATAATCAAGTTTTCGCCCCGCTAAGGTATCGCAACCAGCCTGATCATCGCGCGCCAGCATCATTTGAGCAAAACGATAGGCAAGGGTCGCTTTGCCAATACCTTCCTTGCCCTGAATCAGCCAGGCATGATGCAGCTTGCCAGTACACAATGCCTGCTGGAAACTAATGTCCGCAGCTTCATGTCCGAACAAAACGGTACTTTGTCTGGGGTGCGGGGTGCCAACGAGCTGGTCAGGATTTGGTTTGTCATGATCAACTGCCACATGAATAGCCCTTTTTTTAAGGTCTGATTGAGGGATAGTATAGCATATTGACACTCTGGACACACACACTTAACTCTTTTTGACACGCATAAATTGTTTTTGCGCAGTTCTTGGTTATGTGGCGATCTTGGGAGACAGTGCATAGCGCTGCGAAACAAGTTCCCAAATTCTCTTTGCAAGCTCATCGGGGGGAACCTGGCCGTCAAATACGACACAACGTTCAGGGGCGTTTTCAGCAATGTCCAGAAATGCCTGACGCAAACGGGTATGAAATTTCATGTCCATCGATTCAAAACGGTCGGGGGCGCCTCCAGTAGTTTGTCTCTGGCGGGACTGCGCGCGACCGATGCCGATCTCGGGGGGCAGATCAATCAAGATCGTCAGATCCGGTGTTGTGTCGCCTACCACGGTGCGCTCCAGCGCGCGGATGAGTGATGCTGGCAGATTACCGCCAGCTCCTTGATAGGCCATGGTTGAATCCATAAACCGATCACAGATCACCCAACTTCCCTTTTTTAGGGAGGGTCTGATGACGCTTTCGAGATGGTCGTCTCTGGCGATGGAAAATAACAGCGCTTCGGCAAAGGGCCCAAATTTGGCGACCCGGCCTTCGAGGAGCAATTTGCGTATGGATTCCGCCTTGATTGAGCCACCTGGTTCTCTTGTCATCACCACTTTTTTGCCAAGGCGCTGCAGCGAGCTGGATAACAGGCGCACCTGTGTGGACTTGCCCGCGCCCTCTCCGCCTTCAAATGTAATGAATTTTCCTATGCTCATATTAGAATAGCCAGCCAAATGCCTGAAATAATAATGTATCTATGCCGCGCCAAATGATTCCGGCCTGGCTTATATCTTCTGCCGCGTAAAGCGGAATTTTATTGACCACGGAGCCTTGTCCCTTCACTTCCAGAAAAGCAACTTGCTGCCCTGTTTTGATGGGGGCTTTTAATGGTCCCTGGTAAATTATTTTTGCGGGTATTTTTTTGGAAGCCATATGGCGAGGCAAGAGAGCATTGGTGCCTTTTTGTGCCTCCCCGACAAGGGAAACATAGCTGCTGGAGCCGCCGATAACGCGGGCATACCCAACCACCGCATCTGCGGCGAAAAGTTTATATTGCTTGAATCCGTTGAAGCCCCATTCAAGCAGCTTTTTTGCCTCTGTACGGCGATGGTTTTTCGTTTTTAAACCATTCAGCACCGCCACAAGACGACGCCCGTTTTTGACGGCTGAAACAGTTAGACCATAGCCGCTCTGTTTGGTGAAGCCGGTCTTGAGACCATCAGCACCATATTTGAAAACCAGAGGGTTACGATTGAAAAAGCGGAATTTGCGATATTTGAACTTCTTTTGCGAAAAATAGTGATAATATTCGGGGTATTGACGGATTAAATGCAAGGAAAGTTGGGCCAGTTCGCGAACGGTCATCAGTTGTTTGGGATGTGGAAGTCCCGTCGAATTGCCAAAGGTCGCTTGTTTAAGGCCTATGCGCCGCGCCTCTTGCGTCATCAAGGTTGCAAATGCGTCTTCGCTGCCCGCCAATCCTTCAGCTGTAATAATACAAGAATCATTGCCAGACTGAATGACAATGCCCTGCAACAGGTCTGAAATCAGAATCTGTTTGCCAAGGGGGGCGAACATGGCAGCGGTGCCAGATGGTCCCCCGCCTGTCCGCCAGGCGTGTTCGGACACACGGTAGGTGTCATTCAGTTTCAATCGCCCGCTTTTGAGCTCTTTGAATAAAAGGACCGCCGTCATGAGCTTGCTCATGCTGGCTGGCGCCATCAATTGGTCTGGTTTCTTGGCGTAGAGGACGGCTCCGGTGTCGGCGTCTATCAATATCGCAAAGTTTGCCTTGGTGGTAAAAAGAGGTTTGGCCACAACAGGCAAAACAAAAAATAGTCTGAGGACCACCGAAAATGTGATTACAGCGAAAAGTGCGAGGGCAATCTTTTTGGGGGTCATGTGCACGTTTGTCCAGAAACAGATGTTTTGTTTGATAGATGACTATTGTCAATGATCCATCCAGGGTCAACTATTGCGGTATATCAGCGGATAAATCAACTGTGGACGAAATGAGTTTTGCTGCCGAAGGCGTGGCAATCAATTAACAATTTTATTGTTTGCCAGCGAATTGCTCGAAACCAAAAGCTTGTTCAGGGCCAAAACCACGATCCAGAACAGATTGATCGCGAGCGCGTTCAATAGGTTGATGCTGGACGGTTTCATGGCGGCGTCCAATCGTTGAGCGGCGTCCATAGCGCTGTTTTTTTGCCAATATTCGTTTTTCGAACCGGTCATCGCCATTCATGGGAGCACGGCCGATATATTTAACGCGTACGCGTGCGGTGCCATTTTTCTTGAATCCCAAGATGAGGGCGGCCTTACGAGACAGATCAATAAGACGATTGTGTCGATAAGGCCCGCGATCATTGACTCGCACAATCACGGTGCGCTTGTTGGAAAGGTTCGTGACTTCAACGAGTGTTGGCAAGGGAAGCGTAGGATGAGCCGCCGTCAACGCATCCATATCGAACACTTCACCGTTGGCGGTTTTGCGACCATGGAACAAATCACCATACCAGGATGCCATACCGACGCGATCATAACGTGTGTCTACACGCGGCCGATACCATTTGTTGGCGATTTGATATGGTCGGCCTACCTTGTAATGGCCGCCGCCTTTGGGCACGGTCTGACCGTAATCGACGACTTTTTTGCTCAGGTTCAGCCGATTGCTTTTTGTACCGCCAGGGCTGGTACAGGCACTGACCAACAAACAGGCCGCCAGGGCAAATACTATATTTGGGGAGGTCAGCAGCGCGAGACGATGAGCCAGCCGTTTTCGATTTTGAAGGTCTTGAACTATCATATGTCAGCCCCGGGGTCCGTTTATTCGCAGTTGTATCTTATTGCCCAAAGCCCTATTGGCGGGTCAATAAACTTGTTTGCCCTCTGCCAATTTACTGGAAGTAAGGTATTTTGATCATTTACGGCGCGTCCTAACAAAAGCTTAACGGGATGCGTTGCTGTGTATTAGCGTCAGAAAATTTGGAGAAAATGGGGAGGAATTATGCCCATGAAGGGGCTATATCCGTGATCGACAATGAAAATGGGAAAATATTTGTTTGCAATTGCCATCAAATGCAAACTGGTGATTGATTAATGCGGACTTTACCTATATTCATCGCCATGTCTTGTGCGGCTGAAGTGGATTGCTTTGGCTAGAGACGAGGAGAGGTGGCCGAGCGGTTGAAGGCACCGGTCTTGAAAACCGGCAAGTGTGCAAGCATTTCGTGGGTTCGAATCCCACCCTCTCCGCCATAGGCCAAAAAAGCCCCTATTTTAAGCACTTATTAGTCTGATTGGTACACAAAGTGGTACACAAATCGGTACACATAGGTAAAAAATGGGCCTCATTTTGAAGAATCTCAAACAGCTAAAATCAAGAATTTGGTGGTACAGACGAAGGGTTCCTGCTGACATTCAGGACTGCATAGGCAAGAAAGAATACAAGCGTTCGCTCGATACGAAAGACGAAGCTACAGCTATCAAACGGTGGGCAGTTCTAAACGAAGCCGTGGACAGTCTTTTTGCTGATTGTCGCAAGTCTAAAGTTCGTCGTGTTCCTTTGAGTGCAAAATCTCTCAGTATTCTGGCTGACAATTTCAGTGCCGAACGACTGGACCTTGACGAACAACAGCGACCAAAGGGTTATGAGGGGCTTCACTGGCTGGACAGATTTCCATATCTGGAGCCTGAAGACATAACCCCTACTCTAACCGCTATGGACGCCGTGAACAATCAGGCTGCGAAAGCCCATTTCGAGCTTCAAGGTTTGAAAATGGCACTCGCTACAGAGGACTTCGACAATCTGGAAACAGGTTTGAAGACTAGAATAGCCCACCATCTGAAGAGGGAAGGCCATACTAAAGCCCCCTCGCCCACCGACTACAAATTGTTCGTACAAGCTGAAATAAAGGCGCTGGAAGGTGTTTTGTCTCGTTCTGAAGGGGAAACTGTTCCAACACCTGTTATCAAGCCTGTAGGATCTTTCCTGTTGTCCGTTGAAGCTGAAAAATGGAAAAATGACAAGCTGCGACTAGAAGAATGGGGAACCGCAACAGCGAACGCTTTTATTGCGTCTATAAAACTGTTTTGTAAGATCATCAGTGACAAGGATATTTCGGAATATCGAAAAGACGATGCGAGGGAATACAAGCGTATATTGCTGAAGTACCCTAAAAATGCGTGGCAATATTCAGAATTTGAGCACATGACGGTAAAGCAGATATTGAAGGTTGGGAAAGAGCCAATGAGCATCAACAATGCTCGTAAAATCTTTCAGCTAACAGGTTCGTTCTTCAAACATGCCCTACAATCCTACGATGTCATGCAGACAAACCCGTTTGCTGGTCAAGGAATACGCAAACAATCAAACGACAACAGCCGTGATCCTTTCTCTATCGAGGATTTGACCAAGATATTCTCATCTAGCATCTACAAAGGTGGTGTTCGCTCTTATCGTTTTTGGAAAAAGGCAGGAAATATGTCCATGAGGCACACAGCTCGTTTTTGGGTGCCGTTGATTAGCCTCTATACTGGTATGCGCCTTGGTGAAATATGTCAGCTTCACAAGGATGATATTCGACAAGAAAATGGAGTCTGGATATTCGACATTCAACGAGGTGACGATAAAACATTCAAGACTGGAGCTGCAATTCGTCAGATTCCTGTTCACAGCGAGCTGATAAAATGCGGACTACTGGAACACGTTGAAAAGTGCGATTCTGTACGCTTGTTCCCTGATGCTAAAAAAGCAAAAGACGGAACATATTCGGGAAACTTTTCCAAATGGTACAACGCTCAATATTTGGTATCGGTGGGCGTCAAGCGTCCTAAAATCGTCTTTCACAGCTACCGCCATTTATTTGAAGACGCCGCCATGAACACGGGTATGAATGATAGTATGGTGGACATGCTTCAAGGACATAAACTCGAAGGAATGAAGTCTGTTTACGCTCTAAATCTCGATTTAAAACTCAAAGACAGCTTTGTTCAAAAGATTAAATATGAAGGACTGGACTTGTCGCATATTTATGTGATGCCCACCATGTAAAAAAATAGGCGTATCAACATGACCCCATGATATTTTGGAACACGTTTTAGATCGACAAGGTTGAAGTCTGATAAGAAGACAAATTTTCTCTCTGATACGTTGGCAGATTGACTGGTGACGCAGTGGCAGTCTTGAAGAGGCTCATCCTTGTATCTGTAACAGACCGACTGCCAAGACAGATTTCCTTTGCATACGGCTTATCTTCCCGGCGAAACATTTTAATCTCGAAATAAGCGCCATGCTTGTGCACCATCTCAATACGTAGCCAGACAGAATTTCCGACACGTCCGTGTTTTGTTATCTTGGCGCGGACTTCAACGGAATTTCGCCAGACAATACGGTGCTCTACACAAGTTGAAAAATTAGAGTACGCAGACGCAGTGAGTTTGAGCGCGGCTTGTTCCTCACGTTTTTCTAGTTGGGAAACGTCTAGTTCTTGGTTCATGACAAATCCTTCAGCTTTTGTTCTAGCATAGGGATGTTGAATTTAGCATAGTCGGCAAGCAAGGAATTTTCGCTTGTCAGGTCTGCTTTATTCTCTGCCAGTTCCGCTTCTATTTCTTTGCGTCTGGCGTCCTGTTTCACTTTTATTTCTTGCGGGGGAAGCGTCTCTGGTGCGTCTTCGTCTGGAACATCAATAGAAATAATATACCGTCTGTGTCCGCTAGGATTCCGTTCGACTTCAATTTGGCCTAGCTTATGCCATCGCCGTAAAGTTGCAGACGTGACTTTGAAGTGCTCACGCGCTTCCGGTGTCGTTAATTTAACTTTCTCTTTCATGTGCATACTCCTTGTTACTAGATGCTAATTTTCAATATTATTCGTTTTGTACATGCGTGGTCGCTAGAGAATCTAGCCTGCGTTGTGCT
>JAJRQA010000072.1 GCA_024280475.1 Alphaproteobacteria bacterium | reverse complement strand
TCTTTCGACACTTACCATCACCCATTTAGAACCATGGTATCAAAAGCCGCTTCGCTTCTTCTTTTGACACCAGAACCATAAACAGGTGAAGGACGTTCAAGCGAAAGCGGCTCCGAAAAGCAGGGAAAACAAGCCACCAGCACGACCACAATCCGTGTTTCCCTTTTGTTCTTGGCGGGGGTGTGGTAGCTGAATGAGGTGAGATTCGCACTATTAGTATATATGACCCCCAACACGGACAGAAAAGCACAAGATATAGATGCGACCACGCACCACACAGATCGGCTTTAAGGGGGCGCAAACGCTCTACTATGCAAAAAGACAAGCGCAAAATATCGGATTGCCGTTAAACACTCTTGTGACGATAAATTTCAGCCACACTACGATAGAACCATGGGAAGCTGTAAAAGCTTTTGGAAGATGGCGGATTAGCCATTTTAACAAATGGGCAAAGCGGCCTCAAAAAGGGTGTGGAAACCCGTTTGAACCAACATACGCATACTGGTTTGAGAACAAACGAGATAACGAAATTTATGACGCGGTTGGAAAGGGCTTGCCGCACAATGTGCATGTACAGTTTTACGTTCACATACCACCGATAAGGTCATTCAATTTTCAGGGTCGAGCCTATGAATGGTTGGATTTTATAGCGGGTGACTTTTGCGCTAAGGAAGCCGTGAAAATAGAGCGGGTGAAGAAAGATAATGGCGTAATCCGATACGGCACAAAAGGCGCATCAAAGGCCGTGGCAGGCAGGTTTGGGGCAGGGGAGATACAATGCCCCCAAGGCATGATTATTGGCCGCAGGACAGGAACAAGCCTCAATATCGGCCCATCTGCTCGCCGTGCAATGGATAAAAAGCTTGGCATTGTGCGGCGCGTCCCTAGTCTTCGACCCCTTGTAGGGGTGTAAGGCAGAAACAGGGGTAGCTTTCCTATAAGAGTATAGGTGTATAGCCCTATAGGATATTTGACAAATAGGTCATTATAAGTTACCTATTCCCGCGTTATGTTCAAAGGAATAGGGTCAACAAAGACCGCCAACGATTTACGAGTAAATGCATTTGAAGAATTCAAACGGATAGCCTCATCAGAACAAGCGAATGGAGTAGAAACCCTATCGCTTTTTCGTCTTGTGCGAGTTTTCAGCACAGCAATAAAAACAGAAACTGACCAAACCACTGTTTGCATGAGATATTGGAGCAGGAAGGGCGATAGTGCTGCCCTGATCCAGTATGGCACA
Source organism: Alphaproteobacteria bacterium (assembly GCA_024280475.1). GTDB lineage: Bacteria > Pseudomonadota > Alphaproteobacteria > Rhizobiales > JAKIUO01 > JAKIUO01. The sequence goes on along the minus strand of JAJRQA010000072.1, from coordinate 6,922 downwards.
GAGCTATATTATGGTGGCTATGACCCAACCATGTATGGAGCTTAGCAAGCTTGGCCATTTTCTGTGGGTGAATGCGAGAAAGCTCTATCCAAAGCTGATGACTCATAGTAGCATGCCGCACCATGACATATATGAAACCTCTCTCGATCCAACCTATACCATACCAAGGCAGCAAGCGTTCATTAGCGCCTAGAATCTGCCAGCTCATTCCTAAAGGGATTGAAACACTCTATGAGCCTTTCGCGGGATCAGCAGCGATAACAATTTTTGCAGCAACCAATAATCTTGCCGAAAATTTTGTGATTGGCGATAGCTTTGCAGTGCTGATGGACTTGTGGGAGATGATTATCGAACACCCCACCGAGCTATCAGAGCAATACAGCGAGATATGGCATAAACAACTAGAAACCCCGCACCACTTCAATGAAGTTCGTGCTGCTTACAATGAAAACGCTGACCCTGTTCAACTTCTTTATTTGGTTGCGCGATGCGTTAAAAATGCGGTGCGCTTCAACAAGCATGGTCATTTTACACAGTCAGCAGATAAGCGCCGTACAGGCATGAAGCCTGATAAGGTCACACGCACCGTCCATGCCGTAAGCAAACTTTTAAAAGGCCGCGTGCAGCTCTATAAGGGTGACTTCAAAACCTGTATTCATGACGCCACACCCTCTGATTTTGTCTATATGGATCCGCCCTATCAAGGTACATCTTACGGCCCAGACAAGCGCTATGCAGCACAGTTAGAACGCAACACCCTGATTGAGGCACTGCATGGTCTTGACGCTAGAAGCGTGCCTTACGTCCTTTCATATGATGGACGCACGGGTGACAAAACTTATGGCGACCCTCTACCCGATTCAGTCAAGGCACACATGCTGGAAATCTGCGCAGGCAGATCATCGCAAGCTACATTGAACGGTAGTGATGCGGTAACGGTTGAGAGCCTTTATGTGTCGCATGGCTTAGAGCTTTTCGACATGGACATTCCCGTCCAACAAGAACAGAAACGTTTATTCGCGTAACTTCTTTTTAATCAGCGCGGGCACTTCGATTGAGAGCGCTTGAGCTTCAGCTTTGAGCTGGTCGAAGTCTTGCGTTTCTTCGCCTGTCCATACGATCTCAGCGCGGCGCGATTGTGCCTCGGCAATGTGGTCATAGTCTTCTGGTGAAGCCCAAAAACACCGCCTACATATCTGCGGGTCGTGCTTTGTGGTTAGGTTATTACAGCTCTCACATGACCAACTCTTTGCGCGGTTGGACGAGGCATCAAGAAGCATAAAATCCTTTGGGTCTAGTTTTGTGCTGTTATCATCGCCGATCACCTCATAGGGGACGCGGTGGTCTATTTGTAGATACCGCTCGTCAAGGTTTTCCCCCGTGAAGGCTTCTTTTGCGCCATACATCACGATTAGCTCTTGTTTGAATTTTTTGGAGAAAGCTTTGCGACCACCGATGCGGCCACGCTTTATCTTGGAAACATCGTCAAACGTGTAAGCGCCCATGCGCCGCCCTGTTTTTGGGCTGGTCACGTTATGAGTGATTAGAGGAATACCATTCTCCCGCACGTCACGAATTGCGCGTGGTGGGTGGTCATATCCGTAAAGATCGCTCAGCTCTTCGTTGGTAATAATACCATGTTCTAGAATGTGATCAATCACGGTGCGGGCACGTTTTGCTTCTATGCTAAGACATAGAGTAAGCAGCGCAGGGTCAAGTGAACCTTGTGGAGTGCGTTCTATTTTGTTGAGGTCAGCCATCTTCCCTCAACAATTCTGTAGGTTCGGTTTGGAGTGCTGCCGCGAGGGCTTCTAGAGTCGAAACTGTGATGTTTCGTTCTGAACGTTCGATTGAGCCTATGTAAGTTCTATGATAGCCGCAAAGGTCTGCAAAATCTTCTTGAGACAACCCCATATGCAAGCGGCGCTTGCGTACATTCGCAGCGATAACCTCTTGTAAATGTGAAATGTCTTTGGTGGATTCGGTCATCTACCCATGTGACCGCTTTGATGACTTTAGGTCTACAGACTATTGCTAGCGTAAAGCATCTATCCATAAGATTTAGAGCAAACGAAGAACCTCAAATAGGGGGTATATTTCCCTTTTTGATAGCTCGATAGAGCGTTGCGCGGGACACGCCCAGAGATCGAGCAATAGTCGTGGGGCGTTCACCAGATGCAATGAGCTTGGCCGCGTGGTCTATTTGCGCTGCCGTGAGCGCAGGAGGCCGCCCCAGACGCGCCCCACGCCTTTTTGCAGCCACAAGCCCCGCTTTAGTTCTTTCGGCCAGCAGGGAGCGCTCAAAATCGGCCAGAGAGGCAAATAGATTGAAGATCAGCTCACCGTTTGCCGTGGTGGTGTCTATGGTTTCGTTCAAGGACTGAAAACCGACCTCTTTTTGATCCAGCATTTTGACGACCCCGCGCAGGTGGTCGATGGAACGTCCCAGCCGATCCAACCGCCAGACGGTCAGCACATCACCCGCCTGCAATGTCTGCAAAAGCTTTTCCAGCTTTGGCCGCTTGCTGACTGCGCCTGAAATCCTTTCCGTTATGATCTTGTCGCAACCTGCACTGGTCAGCGCATCTTGCTGCAAGGCGGGGTTTTGATCTGTTGTTGATATCCGAGCATAGCCATATTTCATGGCATCATTTTGCGACACAATTATGCGACAGCCAACCCCTTGAAAAGACTTATACCGAAAAAGTGTATCAAAAAGGAACCTTTTTGATACACTTTTTAGGGGTTGCCTATCGCAGTAGCTTGCGGGCGGTTTCGGCCACCTGCGGGGGCTTGTTTGGCGGCTTTGCCTGCCAATCGCTTATGCCCGCCGCGCCGTTCAGATGCGCTAATGTCTGTTTTTGTTTTTTTCGTTTCGGGGGTTATCTCGCCTTTGCAGTTGGGGCAAACGGACGTATTTTCCCGTTCATCACAAAACCAGCAACCACAAGAACACGCCAACCACGATTGATTTTTGCAGAACATGCACTCCCATGTTGTGCCATTTATTAGCTCAAACTTCCCACCTATAGCGGCGGGTGGCGCGGTTACTTTTCCGCCGCTTTGTAGGGCAGGGGCTTTTCGCTTTGCACCTACATAGGAGACCTTGCCGACAACTTTTATCAGAAATTCAAAACGCTTATGCGGGTATGTCTGGCAGACAATTTCCCGCGCCGCATACTTTGCCTTTGGCTGGCTCTTAACGGCCATAGGGGCGCTGTTCTGCGTTGTTCTGGCAGGGTATTTCATCGGCGGGTTATCTGTTTTCTGGCTGACGGCTTGGTTTGCGCCTTGCTTTGGCGGCGCTTAATCGCCTTCAAAGCCGCAAGGCTTTCACCCTCGGTAGCGTTAGGGTCGTCTATTACCGCCCACAGCTTCGCATCTTCCTTGCGGCGCTGTTCGAAACCGCGCGGGGCAGGGTCGGGCGGCGGGTTGGTCGATTGTGTTTCTGCTTTGAATCTGGATTCGTCATAGGCGAAATCTGCGTCCTGCCCGTCAAACGCCTCTGCAAATTCTTGCTGTTGGCGGTTTTGATAACGAACATGATTTTTCGTTGCTATTCGATATTTTAGCCATAGGTAGTTCTCTATTGTCGCTAAAATAATCAAAGCAATTGACGCGCCTATCCATACTCCTGCCAGTGACAATACAAACAAATTTCGCATTATATCTGGTTGCCAGTTTATCAGGTATATAATTGATATTATTGATGTAATACCAATCACTGCTACATAATGTTTATTTTCAAGGTGACCGCGTGTCCCGCCGAAGTAGACATATATTGCTATAACTACAGCGAAAAAAAACCAGTTAGCTTTGGGCATTGCGGGAAACAACAGTGATAACCCTGTTACCCAGCCTATGAACAGCGCCGTGACTATTATAATAGCGACCCATTCGAAGTCTTCGCTATCCATTGTCATGCTCCCATTTTGGGATAAAGGTTTTTGGGTCGTCATAGAGGCCACGGCCTTTTAGTTCACTGAAATACTCTTGCCGTTCAACCATGAAGGGCTTGCCCGCCGCAGGGATAACGAACGCTCGTTTATTCCCTTCGGTTGCCGCGCCAAGATTGTGAACTTCACTGCGAAGCAGGAGCGGAACGCGCTGTTTTGACTGTGACGTGCCAGTGCCGCCCGCGCGTGAGAAACCAACGCTTTCATTCTCGCTATAGGCTTCTACCCAAGCCCATTTTTCGCCCAGTCGGTCAGAAATATATTGTTCCGTTTCTAGGTCGTTTAACCCCCACGCGATGATAGCGCCCGCGTTGCCGAGGAAGGTTTCCCAGTTCTTTGTATAGAGCTTTTTGATCTGTCCAATGTTCTGAATAATGGGCATGAGTTTTGCACCATACTCGCGCAGATAACCCGCGCTTTCCTCGATAACTTCAAAGTGGCCGAGCAGGGCAAATTCGTCCAACATAAAGAAGGTTTGCAAGCCCGTTTGGTTTGTTCCTTGGGCTATCTTTGCGCCAATGGCGAGGCGCACGATAATGCGCAACCACTCTTTGACCTCTGACATTGAATCAGGGTCTACAACGACATAAACCGTGCCACCTGATTGGATTACATCAACCAGTGAAAACTCATTTTGCGCAAGGTGGTCGCGCAAATCTTCGTCAGATAGCCACGACAGCTTTCGTGCCATTGTTGTTCTAAATGACCCCCATTCATCGCCGCCTATGTCTTTCATCGACACGGCGGCTTTATGGGCAAAATTGGCAGTGGTTTTCTTGCCGTTCTGCAACCACCCTAACAATCCAGTTCCTTCTATCGGATAGCCTTTTTCGTCTGTTTCTTGGTAAGGTTTCCACATGACTTTATCGCAGGCGACTAGGGTTCTTGCGTTGAGTGGCGCTTCAAAAAGTAACCGCTCGATTACACCGCATAAGATAATTGATATGCTTTCCGAGAAGTGCGCCCCTGCGTCCCCTTGGTCTTTCATCACGGCCATGTTGGCTATCTGTTTCACCATTCGCGACCAGCCGCGCTTTTTTACGTCAATGTCGCGCAACGGATTATACCCTGTGCGGTATATTTTCGCCGCGCCCTTCACTATTCCCATTGGGTCGAGAATGGCGACTTTTTGGCCGATGAAGTGGCGCACACTTGTTCCCGTGCCGAGGGCGTTTTCTCTTGTGCCGCGCCGCATGGCTGTTGTCATTGCGGCCTCGCCTTTGGGGTCAATAAAGAACGCGCCGCCCTGCCAGCGTATGCCGTTTTGAATGAGAAAAGACGTTCCTTTCCCCGCCGAGTTCCCCGCCACTAGAAACATGTGCCTGTCATCATCTACAGGCAAGCCCGCGTCAAAATTTACGCCGTGGTCTGGGTGTGTTTTTCCAAAGTAGACGTTTTGCGGGTCGTAGGTATATTGCGCCAGTTCTGCGCCTTGCGCCCAGCCTTCCATCGGGTCGGTTATTTCGGGGGCTTGGTTGGCGCTCATGGCACGGCTTGCGGCGTTGACGGTTGTGTTCACAATCGCCCGTCCAGTGCCTACCACGACATTCGTTAAAATGGTTTCTGCTAGTCTTTTACCTACGCCCATTTCGATCGCTCCCTACCAAAGCCCCAAGTTGCTTTCGGTGTCGCCTTCGCATGGCTCATATTTAGCGCCAGAATTGAGGGTTGCACCCGAAGGGGCGAAACGCAGAGAAGCACGGCAAAGCCGTTGCGATCCTCTAGGCTGGTGCTAGAGCCGTTAAATGTGAAGCGCCCTTGAAAGTGACGCTTGTTGCTTTTGGCGAGCCAGAGCATTCTAAATCCTATAAGTGTATACACCTATATTTATGCACTATTTTGTAAGAAGCAATTCATTTGTTTGTGGTGGTCTAGAAAAGAAAGGGCGCAGCTCAAAGCCACGCCCTACCCATCATAACGAAGTGGCTTTCATTGTAGCAGTTTTAAGGCGGTCAAGGCAAGCTTCGCCAAGGCCTTGACCGAGCCGCGCTTGTCAGGATTTTGGGGGAGCAGCACCGATAGCTTAATCGGATAAAGCACCATCATAACGAAATGGAAAATGCGGGTTCAAGTCCCGTTCGGTGTGCCTTTTTTGCTATCGGTTCTGCATATATTACCAGACAAGCGCGGCGAAAAAGAAGGGGTTCATGGATCGAATATGGAGTCCAGTTTGCATAATTTCTGCACATGAGGTATATGGAAAAGAACCTGATAACAAGATGGTTTAATGCGGTGCATTAAATCTTGGTTAGGGGTCTTACGCCACCCCCAACACCCAGCTTAAGGAAGGACGAGCAAGCTCGCATTTCGCATGGATACGAAACGGAAAAAACGCGGTCGGCCTATGAAGCCGAAGGGAGAGGCAAGGACGCTTGCCCTACCCTCTATCCGCGTTAGCCCCGATGAAATGTCTTTCATCGAGGCGCAGGCCGCTACCGCAGGCCAGCCCGTTTCTACCTACGCCCGAAATGTTTTGACCAACCGCAAAGTTGCCCCGCGCACTACTGCGCTAGAGGACAAACTTTTGTTCGAGCTGAACCGTTGTGGCGTGAATCTTCATCAGGTCGTCAAAGCCCTGAATTTCAATCAGGGCTTGCCGAGCGATATCAGCGCCACAATGGACGAGCTGCGAGCGGCCATTGCCCAGATAGCGAGCGCCCATGACTCCTAAAGCTCCAAAGCATGGACGCGCTACGGGCATGAGTTTCAAGGGCGTTTTTCAATACCTCCAGCATGACAAACGCCTTGAAGGCGAAGACACCCGCACGACAACGGATCGGGTCGAGTGGGTGGAGTTTAATAATCTTGCTGTGAACCACCCTGACAGCGCGTGGCGGGTGATGGCGGCTACCGCGCGGCAGCAAGATGATATCAAACGCGAAGCTGGTAAGTCCGTTGCTGGCAACAAATCGGATCAGGTGGTTTTTCACTATTCATTGGGCTGGCACCCTGACGAGAAATCAGGG
>JAJRQA010000071.1 GCA_024280475.1 Alphaproteobacteria bacterium | reverse complement strand
CCGATGCCTTTAAGTGGCTCGTGACGCTCACGACAAGCACCAAGAACAGCAGCAGTTGAAATGATAGCAGCAATGATGATAGTTTTTTTCATCGTATAATTCTCCACGTTTTTTCCCAAGAGTTCGTTCCAAACGAATCATATTGTATTCGCTTCCTACTTTCATACCTTTGTTAAAGGTCTTCAGCAAGGAAATCTGGGGATAGGGTCTTCTTTCCGCCCCATTTCGATACACCTGGTGCGAAAAGGACACGGTATTGAAGAGGGGAATTAGTTGATTAGCGGCGACCAGGCGGGATCTGAAGCGAAGGAGGGAGTGACGACGGGTTGTTCGTGATAACCTGTCAAGTCGACAGAAAATAGCTTGGGACCGCCTTTCTTGGTGCGACTTTCGCGAAAAAACATCAATACGCGGCCATTGGGAGCCCAGGTCGGTCCTTCATTATGGAAACCTTCGGTCAAGATGCGTTCGCCTGACCCGTCGGGGCGCATAACACCGATCAAAAAACGACCGCCAGATTGTTTGGTAAAGGCGATGAGGTCACCGCGCGGTGACCAGACAGGCGTGGAATAGCGACCTCCGCCACGCGAGATGCGCCGCTGGTTGGAACCATCAGCTTTCATAACATAGATTTGTTGCGAGCCAGAACGATCCGATTCAAAAACGATATCACGGCCAGAGGGGGAATAACACGGGGCAGTGTCAATGCTTTTGGTTTTGGTCAGTCTTGTGGTACGCCGCGAGCGCAGATCCATCACAAATATATTTGCGCTATCGCTATCTTGCTGGGACAAGATGATTTTATTGCCATCTGGCGAGAAGCGCGGGGCGAACGTCATGCCGGGAAAATCTCCCACCAGCTCCTTTTGTCCTGAATCAATATTCAGCAGATAGACCCGAGGGCGCCCGCCCGCATAAGACATGTATGTGATTTCCTGACGGGTGGGAGAAAAGCGCGGTGTCAGCACGAGTGCCCGCCCAGACGTCAATGTGCGGACATTGTGCCCGTCCTGGTCCATCATGGCGAGCCGCTTTATTCTTTTGCTTTTGGGTCCTGTTTCATCAATAAAAACGATCCTGCTATCAAAATAACCCGTTTCTCCGGTTAGCCGTTTGTAGATCGCATCGGCAATGATATGACCGATCCGGCGCCAGTTGCGCTCATTGGTCGTGAACTGTTCGCCGGTTAACTGGCGGCCTGAAAAAACATCCCACAGCCGAAACTCGGCTTTGATGCGGCCGCCGGCTACCAGTGTAATATTTCCCAGTGCTAGAGCTTCAGCCTTGATGATGCGCCAGTCGGAAAAGCGAGGGCGGGAATTGATCGTCGTTATTTTTTCAATATGGGCTTTGCGGTCAATGGGGCGAAATAATCCGGAGCGGGCAAGGTCATTGGTGACGATGTCGGAGATTTTGGCGGCAAGGGCGCGATCAGTATTGGATGCTCCGAAAAACACAGGTATGGCGATTGGCATGGCGCGCACATTGCCGCGTGTAATATCGATTTCAACGACCGCGCGGGCAGGTAGGGCAGTTATAAATCCTATCACGCACAAGGTGAGCGCAATCAACAAGGGCGCATGCAAGCGCGAGGGGTGATCATTGGTTTGATTAGGCTTGTTATTTTTGTTCATGTTACCCGTTTGACCCGTCACAATAGCAGCCGCATTGGTACAGACAATATCCCCGAATGAGGTACAGAGGATAGCTTTTGCCCGCATATTTTTGAATTCTAATTTTCGATCCATGTCTTTATAGCCGTAAACTGATCAAGAATTAAGGCCCAAAAACAGCGGAAATCAGGTTTTGGGGCTCGAGGTCATAGACCCATAAACGGATTTTCGCTGTGTTGACCTAACCGCCAAACATGTCGCGTGGATCGAAATTGAGGATCATATCCTGCCAGGTGGCGAATTTGTCTTTGGGCATGCGGTATGGCTGACATTGCCAGACGGCGCGCTTGGCAGCTTCTGCGGCTGGTCGAAAAAACGGCGAGCCGGAAAAATTGGCCAGTTCTGGCGGTTTTTCCAAAGTGCCATCCTCTTTGAACTTGATGCGCAATTTGACATTGAGATCTCGCGAGCCAAGGCCACCGGTTGGTGGGCGCCAGCATTGGGAGATCTGCGCCTTGAACGCATCGATCTCATTGGCTGACATGGTGTTGTCAGTTCCATAGCGGCGGCCATAATTGGGTGGATCGATCCGAGCTTGTCGACGCGCACGCGGAGCTGGTTCCAGTTTCACCTTATAGGATGCTTTGGGTGCTGGTTTTTGATCGGGCAACTTGTTGAGCAAGGCGGCGATGTTTTCGGGGTCAAATTCGCTCTGGCGCTTGGCAACCTTTTTCCTCACCGGTTTGGGTGCCGGCTTTTTGGCCTTTACGATTTTCTTTTTCACAGGCTTTGGCTTGGGCTTCGCCACTTTTAAGGGCTTTGGCTTTGGCTTGGCTTTGGCTTTTGGCTTTGGCTTGGCGATTTTCTTTGGCTTAACCTTTTTAGCCACTTTCACCGGTTTTTTTGGTGCAGGTTTTTTGGCAATCTTTTTAGCGGGTTTTTTGATCGGCTTTTTCTTTTTGACGACCGGGGGCTTTTTGGTTTTTTTAGCTTCTTTTTTGCCGGCCTTGATCTTGGTGAATTGCGAGGGGGTCATGATATCAACGGGCACAGTTGTTTTGGCGACGGGTTTTGACGTGTCGCCGCTGGCAAAATAGCCCAGTGCCCATGTCAGCAAAGCGACATGAAACAAAATTGATATGGTAATGGCCTTGCGCACTATATGGTCCTTAATCCCACTCTCTAATTTCAGTTTCTAATCCCGGTCTTTAGCTCCGGTCTTCAACTCTTGTCCAGCGTATCGGTAATGACCGTGATCCGGGTAAACCCGGCTCGCGAAATACGTCCCATTACCTTGGAAATTTCTCCAAACATCAGGTTTTTGTCGCCCTGAATATAGATGCGCTCTTTGAAGCCGCTTTTGGCGATGGCGCCCAGTTTGGCGACGATCTGATCCATTTTAATTTCAGTTTCCTGCAAAAAGATACGTCCCTTGGCATCAAGAGAGATGACCAGAGGTTCTTTGCTGCCCTCAACCTGTCCCGCTTCCGTTTTTGGTAGCTCGATGGGAACGCCAACCGTCATCAAAGGCGCAGTGATCATAAACACGATCAGCAGCACGAGCATCACATCAACAAAGGGCGTCACATTGATTTGCGTCATGGGCTGCGTGCGTTGGCGGCGTTTACGTCCGCTCGAACCAAGCCCGCAATCTCCAATATCCATACTCATGATTTTTCACTCCGCACATCGACCTGGCGTGACAAGATGGCCATGAACTCATTGGAAAAACTCTCAAGACGGGCGATGTGCCGTGACACTTCATGCGAAAACTTGTTGTAAAAAATAACCGCCGGAATAGCCGCCAGCAGGCCAAGCGCTGTGGCGAACAAGGCCTCCGCGATACCCGGCGCAACGACGGCAAGCGAGGTATTATTACTGGCCGCGATCGATTGAAAACTCGACATGATCCCCCAGACCGTGCCGAACAATCCAACAAATGGCGCAGTGGAGCCAACGGTCGCCAGAAACATCAAGCGGCGCTCAAGTCGGTCGATTTCTGATGTGATGGTGTTGTCCATGACCCTTTGCACGCGCATCAACACGCCGCCCGGCAAAGATTTGGCGCCATCAATGGAGCGTTTCCATTCGCGCATGGCGGCCACAAAAACGGCGGGCAGGGTCTGGTTGGTACGCTGGGTGAGAACTTGATAAAGCTCGTCGAGATGTTGGCCCGACCAAAAAGCCTTTTCAAAATCATCGGCTTCTTTTTTGGCGTTCTTAAAGGTCACCGTCTTGTTGACGATCACCGCCCAGCCCCAGACGGACGAGGCCAGCAGCCCCACCATGACGATTTTAACAACGATATGGGCGGATAAAAACAAGGCAACAAAAGAGAGATCAGAATGGGGCACTGCTGCGGCCAACCCTGCGATTATGGCACCTGTCATGACAATGATATCCCGTTCCTGTTATTGCTTTAGGCTTGTTATTGTTTTTGGTCGCACGCTTTTAATTTCAAACTGGGGAACAACGGCTCATTGAGCCTATATAACCGATTCGGTCATTAAAAGAGAAATCGCCGCAAACACCTGCGCGCGCAATACCCCTGTGACCATAACGGACCAGCCCCCTCGTGCCGCGAATTTAGCCAGCCGAATCTGTCTAAACTAGGGCATGCGCTGCGGGGGAGGCGTTGGGGCTGTCAGTGTTCGATCTCGCTTCCCGTCAATCGTAGGGTGCAATGCATTGCACCATTGCGGCCCATCAACCAGCACAGGCGCAAATTGTCAGTCCGAGCGGTGCAATCTATTGCACCCTACAGCGAACCTATTGTTCAGATCCCCATACACTCACTTCAATGCTGTTTCCACCTCATGATACGGCCAAAGCTTGCGTGCCTTGCACCATGCGGGCGGTTCGGGATCAAGGGAGAAGGTGGCGCGTTGCTCTTGCGTCAGGCAGCGTGGGAGGACTTTATGTCCCAACTTTATGGCTGTTTTTGTCGGAAACAGGTTCCAGATATGGGCCGTGCCATCTCTCGACCCTGCAATGATGATTTTGCCTGCATCAGCAAAGGCAATGCCGTCATCTGCTTCCACCTTAACAGTTCTTACTGGTGTTTCCTGCGCACGCAATCTTGTTAACAAGCTGCCGGTTGCGGTATTCCAGATGCGTATGGTGCGATCCTGTGAATAGGTTGCAATACGTTTTCCATTGGGCGTTATGGCGACGTTTGTAATTGAGATGGGTAAATTTTGCTTGAATTGCATCTGTGGTTTGCCACTCTCAAAGCTCCAGATACGCGCTGTGCCGTCTTGTGAGCCACTGACGATGGATTTGCCGTCCGTTGAGGTGGTGACGCTGGTGACAAAATCTGTATGTCCCTTGAGTACTCTGATCTGTTTACCGCTCTCTTTGTCCCATATGCGGACTGAGTTGTCGTTCGATCCTGTAATGACATGCCGACTATTGGGGGTAACCGCAACGCTGGTGACGGTGTTTGTGTGTCCTTTGAGCACTGCCAGCGTCTGACCGGTCGCGATGTCCCAAATGCGTGCCGTGTTGTCGGAAGACCCTGTCACGACATTTTTGCCATCTGGCGCAATGGCAACACTAGTAATTGCTCGGTCATGCCCCTTGAACTGAACGAGTTTTTTACCCGTTTGGCCATCCCATACCCAGGCCGTCCTATCATGGGAACCAGTGACGATGCGTTTGCCGTTGCGTGTTATGGCAACGCCACTGACAACGTCTTTGTGTCCCTGCAATTCCAAAGGTTTTTCACCTCCCCAGACGATGGCTGACCCATCCTTTGAGCCCGTGACAATGACCAAACGCTTGCCGGGTTCCGCCACCGCGACACTGGTTACTTTACCGGTATGGCCCTGAAGCTTTGAGAACCGTGTGATGCGGCTACCGTTCCAAATTCTCAATGTATTGGATGAAGTGATTGAGGCGATACCTCGTGCGTATTTGGTTAGCGACAAGCCAAAAACAGGATTATTTGCGGCCCTCAGTACGGCGGTCTGTTTGCCAGTTTTGGCGCTCCAAACCCGCATGGTTGTGTCACTGGACCCGCTCACAATGCGCTTGCCATTGCTGGAGAAAGCGACCGCATTAATCCGGCTGGTATGTCCCTTTAGAACCATAAGCTGTTTGCCGCTTGCGGCATCCCACACGCGCACTTCGGGCTCAAGCGAACCGGTGACGACACGCTTGCCATCTGGCGTAATGTCTACGGCATTGATCCAGCTTCGATGTCCGGTGATTGTAGAAATGTGTTTGCCGCTGCCAGCTTCCCACACTCTGGCGGTGCCGTCCCAGGAGCCGCTCACCACCAATCCACCATCTGCCGAGATTGCCACGCTGGTAACTCGTTTTTTATGGCCCTTGAATACCGCAAGTTGCGTTCCTGTGGCGGCATCGAACACTCGGGCTGTCTTATCGTGCGATCCGGTGACAATGCGTTTTCCATCTGCTGATATGGCGACGCTTTTGATTGCGCCCGAATGCCCTTCAAGCTTCAGCAGATGCTTGCCGCTGGCGACATCCCATATAAGTGCCGTATGATCGCTTAGTCCCGCGACTATACGCGTTTCATCTTTTGACAGGGCGATACTCTCAACATGTCCACCGCCACTCTCAAGCATTTTGAGATGCTTGAGCTGGTCCCACATTGTTGGACAGCTTGGCAGCGTTGTTAAGGTGTATTCACGTGTTTAATCATGCTGCCATTTTGCTTTGTTCGCGCTCACTATAAACCTCATCTGGT
>JAJRQA010000070.1 GCA_024280475.1 Alphaproteobacteria bacterium | reverse complement strand
TGGGAGCCTCTCCCGTCAAAGTCTTTTGGAACGTTGTGGTGCCACTGATCCGGCCGGGTGTCATTTCAGGTGCCCTGTTTGCCTTTGTCACCTCATTTGATGAGATCGTGCTGGTGTTGTTTCTGGCTGGGCCCGAACAACGCACCATTCCACGGCAAATGTTTTCAGGACTACGTGAGCAAATCAATCCCACCATTCTTGCTGTCGCCACCCTGCTGATTATCGTATCAGCCACTTTGTTACTAATGATCGAACTATTGCGCAGGCGTAGCGAAAAGTTACGCGGAGTAGCCTCATAGAGGTGCAGGTCGCACAGTTATAGCAAGCTGCGTTCAGCTCAAATAAAAGGTGCCGACATGTCAAAACAAGCGGTTGCGACACTGCTCATCGATAACCAGCGTACACGTGTGACGCAATGGTGTTTCGCACCCGGGGCCGAGACGGGCTGGCACCGTCATGAAATGGATTATGTCGTTGTGCCAGTGAATTCGGGACAGTTAAAACTGCAAGAACCCAATGGTCACGAACGTCTTGCAAATCTCACAATCGGAGTGCCGTATTTTCGCGACTTGGGCGTAGAACACAACGTCATTAACACCAATGACCATGAATTTGTTTTCGTCGAGATAGAATTTAAGAACGACTAGACCGACGTCAACATCAGCTCCGATCTTTTAACCAACCCTGCAAATGGTTGAATAAGTGGTTGCCGCAATGGCACACGACACCGCCATTGAAAAGCGTGACCGGGCAATGATTGTACTAACTGCCATCACTGGCGTTCGTGATGGCGCGCTGATTTCCCTCAAGCTAAAGCACTGTGATACTGATAAAACACTACTGTCACAAAACCCACTGCAAAAAGTGAAAACAAAAAACAGCAAGCGGGTTTTGCCGAGCAGCCCCGCCAGTCACAACGCAACCATATTTCGGGTGAAAGTCACTTTTTAAGGCAAGTGATATTTACTGGAAGTAGTGGAGCGCTACGGCAAGTATGAGCTGGTGCTCAAGGGGAACAGGGAAATAATCCTCTATGTTCGGCCTGGAACAACACTGGACAACCGCGCCCTTGTTGTCGATAGCTGGTATAGGCATCACCGTAAAAAGAGCATTCCAACTCTGCTTGAGATCTGGCAGTCCATAGTCGGAAAAGAAGTCGCCAACTCGCAGGTGCGGAAAATGAAAACTAAATGGGTAAGCTGCAATACCGGGCGCAGACGCATTCTGGTCAATCCGGAGTTGGCCCAGAAGTCACCGGCATGCCTGGAATATATCATTGTGTATGAACTGGTGCATCTGCATGAGCGCCGGCATGACGAGAAATTCAAAAAGCTGATGGATCAGTTTATGCCAAGCTGGCGCTTGAGCAGGCATATTCTGAAAAGCCAACCACTGGCGCACGAAAGATGGTGCTACTAGCACAAATTAGCAAAAACAATTTACAGGCTTATTCGGAAAAAAATCTATTAGTTTAAGCCGTTTTGTTACCCCAGTGTTACCTCGGAGTATTTTGCAGTATCGCAATACTAACCCATTGAAATCAATGGCGCGCCGGGGAGGATTCGAACCCCCGACCCCTAGATTCGTAGTCTAGTGCTCTATCCAGCTGAGCTACCGGCGCCAAAGTTGATTTAGATGCGTCAAAAACGCATGAATGGATAAGAATTTGCCCCTCTTGCAGATGTTTGCCAAAGGAGCTGATTTGCGTTCTCAAGCGTATAACGTCTTGTCTCAACAAACGCAAGCGGTCAATTGGTCTTGGCGCGCACTCTCCCCCACTTTTTTGCTACCATGTAAGGTCGATGGCAAGGCCAAAAACAAACAGCTGATGATCCTCGATCATCAGCTGTTGAATTTTCTATTCGACAATGTGAAAACATCAAGCCAAATGTTAGATCTTTTTGCGTGTCAGGACGACAACCGGCGTGCCAGGCTTGACCTTACGCCAAAGCTTGGCAATATCGCCATTGCGCATCCGATAGCAACCAGCGGAGGCCGATTTGCCGATTGAGCCGGGACGGTTGGTGCCATGTATGCGATAAAGTGAGCTACCCAGATACAAGGCACGCTTGCCAAACGGATTGGCCGCTGATCCGCCGACGACTTTGACAGGAAGGTCGGGGTTTTTCTCGCGCATGGCGGGAGTTGGATACCAATCCGGATTGAGCTTCTTTTTGGTGATTTTTGTGCTGCCAGACCAGACTTCATCGGGACGCGGTGTGGCGATCGGGTAGCTGATGACTTTACCGGGGCGCACGACATAATAGAGCCGACGCGTATAATTACTCAACACAACAGTGCCGGGGCGATATTTATAGCTGACACGCTTGCCAAAATTACGAACGGTTTTCCGTCTGGTATCCTTGGCAACACTCATGCGGCCTCTGGAAGTCAATTTGGCATGACGCGCATTCTTGATGCTGTTCATGCTCAACGAGGCACGGGTGACTTTCTTGCCATTACTCTGATAGCCGATGACAGGTTTTTTAGAGCGCAACCGGGCGGTCTGTTTGCGCTTCAGGACGTTCGTTTTTTTAACAGCTTTGCGCTTTACACGGATTTTGCGCTTTACGATCGCCTTGCGCTGCGCGCGTTTTTTGATTTTTGATTGTTTTTTGATCGACTGAGCGGTCTCGAAGTCTCCTGAACTCAGCGCCGATACGCTGCCAACAGAGGCAAAACCAAGGAACAGTCCAACAACAAGCGAGGACAGAAAAATACGGATAATCATCTAACCAGTCTCCAATAAGCATACTCAACAACAGCTTGCATTTAAAAGCCTGCCAACTGCAACTGCAATATCGCTGTCCCCCCGTAAAAGCAACCATTTTATAAGTGAAAAATAGCCGCACTCACAAACAGTTGATCCAATTAACGTGAATTTGCGCACAATCAGCCTCTATGAGCCGCCTATTGACTGGCGTGCTGCAAATTCACTGTGCCTATAATCAGTGCACCAAGCGATCCGCCGGGAAGTGAATATCAATGCTGGTCCCATGCCCTGGTGTGCTGACAATATCGAAGCTGGCATGGTGTGCCTTGACCAACGCCTTGGTCAGCGGCAATCCAAGACCCGTGCCCTTTTGGGTCCCTGACATATCATCTTGATTGCTATTTTGTGCCGACTTGATTTGCGCGAAAGGTTCAAGGGCGGTGCCAATGTCATCTGCGTGCATGCCAATGCCGGTATCCGTGACACTCAAGATGACACCCTCGCTTGCGCTGGGCCGCGCAGAAACACTCACCTGTCCTCCAGGCTCCGTGAATTTAACAGCATTGGAAACCAGGTTGAGCAGGATTTGTTTCAAGCTGCGCTTGTCCGCAAACAGAGCGGGCAGCCCGTCCTCTATTGAGGATTGCAAGGTAATCTGTTTTTTGCGAGCTTGCGTGCGCATGCCGTTCAACGCATCTATAATGACCCCGTCAATCTTGACCTCTGCAAAATCAAGGTCCGGCTTTCCTGCGATGATCTTGGTGATATAGAGCAGATCATTGATCAGGCTGAGGGCATGGATGGCGCTGGCGTGAATATCAGCGGCATAGCCTCTGAAACGGTTGGCATCGACCGCGCCAAAACGCTCATCTTTCATCAATTCTGAAAAACCGATTATCGAATTGAGCGGGGTGCGCACTTCATGAGACACCGTCGCCAGAAAATCGATACTGTCTTGGCCAATATTTTTCTGATCATCCTCGTCCAGATGTTCCTGATCCCCCATTTCTGGCTCTTTTGGACGTTTATCATCTTGCCAAAACGCGTCTTCATGCAGGATCAAAATTTGCACTGGCTCACGCCCCGTAGACACATTGCGAAAGGCAATCGGAATTTGCCGCTGGCGCCCCGAGCGTGAGATAGCCAGTGTTTTGATCCGGGCCGAATGGCTTTTTTGGCGCATGCTTTGCTGGGAAACAGCAGTTGCCTTGTCTTCGATCAACACGCCGTTTTGACTTTGCGGAAACAGTGTTGCCAAACCGCCCGCTTTACGCAGCTCGCTTTCAGAACCAAAACCAAACGCATACAAAAAGGTCTCATTGGCCCGCATCAAGCGCCCGCCCATGGCAATAGCAAGGGCAGCTGGCAGGCTTTCAAGAAAGTAATTACGCTCGCCCGCGACAATCGGAGCAGGTTTACCGTCTTGTCTTTCAGCCCTTGCGTTATGATCTGCCGACGGCATCTCTTTTTCTACCTGTGACGCCGGCTTTTCGACATTTTCTGTTGTGCCGGTTTTGCGCGTGGCGACAACGGGGCGCCCATCCCCATCCTGGAAACCAGGTGGCATATTTGCGGGTGCCACCCCCAAAGCGGCCCCGCCACCCGGTCCATTGATCATGCGGGCGATTTCGCGCAAAGTGCGCATATCTTCCTCATCGACCCGCGCCGCTTCAATTTCAAATCCATTCATCGCGGGTTCTGGTTTTTGCGCGTCAGCAAGCGCAACCTGTTCTACCAAATTGTTTGCTGGCGGCGTATATTTTGGCGGCTCTTTTAAATTGGCTTGAACAACAGGGTCAGCCATCAAATCAAGCTCTTTTTCAGAGTTTTTCAAATGTCCGTTCTTGTAAACCGGGACGGGGTCAGGCACCGGCTTGACCATCCCCTTGTCAGCAACAAGCTCCACCAATACACCCATCTGCCCAGGCTCGAATTCCAACGAAGAGCAAAGACAATCGAGGATGAACTCCCCCCCCCTGGCTGGAAAACGCAAAAGCTCACGCGAACCTGCCTCTTCGACCTGGCGCTTTGACAAGAGTGCCAGCTGACGAGCAAAAGGCGCGCTACTCTGAAATTTCAAGCGGGTTAATTCGTTCATTGACAACGCACCGCTAAAGGCAAGGCAAGCTCGATTGGCCCAGGCAATACGGGACTGCTCAGCATCCCACAGCCATACGGGCACGGGGCCGCTCCAAAGCTGTTCGCAATGATCGCTATTTATGAAGGGGGTTGTTGCTGTCATGATTGGGAGGGCGCGACCCGATGCCTTCGCGCAAATACCATTTGGATTGGCAAATGATCGATTGGCAAGGGTGGTTTTAGACTTTTCGCTCCGACCGAACCTCCTTGATTGAACCTGTACTATATTCAAATTACCCTATCAGGGACATGTTCGTCCACAAATGCATTATTTCGTTCTGAATTACCGCCTAATATCTGATATTTAGACTCTTTACCAGCCTTGGATGGCAGCAATGCAAATTTCGCCACAAGAATGAAAGGCGCATGCTTTAGCTCTTGTATTGCCATAAAGTTCACGCTAAACAGGCACAGGAAAATACCCTTGTATATTTCTTGTGTATGCCGCTGTAGCTCAGTTGGTTAGAGCGCCTGATTGTGGATCAGGAGGTCATCTGTTCAATTCAGATCAGCGGTACCAAACTTTTCAATGGGCTCACAACCCCTTTTCCCTGCAGAACTGCGACATGATTGAGTACTAGCTGTCACGCGGTTTTCATGCTACCCTTACCCCGAAGCGACAAACAGAATATCGGGGCTGTTTTCTGTGATATGGCGCCTAAGTGCAACTGCATGGCATCAAAATGCCCATGCCAGATCGTGCCCGCCACGTCAGAAACAAATCCCCCCACATCGGCGCTGCTCTCGTGAGCGAATTTGCTTTTCGCGAAGCGATAAAACGCCCGATGAGCGCGAGCGCAGAAAATATAGGATGATTTTGCCTTCTTGCATTTACCTTCTTGCAAGTGCAAATTCTGGACCATTAGTACAAGGAAGCATTAATGAGCGACAGCACCCCCCACATGTTCAATATTCTGGTATGTATCGATGGATCAGAAGAGGGCTATCGCGGCCTGCATTATGCTATTAAATTCAGCCTTGACCACACCGACACTGATATTGCCCTTTTATATGTACGTTCTTCCGGGGCTGGTGGCCGCTCTTCAGGTCTCAATATGGAATTGACCCATGAAAACATGCTCGACTGGAACCTTGAATTGCCGGGCCTTAAATCTCTTAAGCGCGCACGGGACATGCTGGTCGAAAGTGGCTTTTTGGGCGAAGAATGGGATGGCGAGGATATCACCAAAAAATTCCGCGGCTCGCGTGCTGGTGACCACATCATCAAATATAGCAGCAAAAAAACCGGACAACGCATCTCATTGATTGTCCGAGAATCAAGTTCTGTCCTCACCGGCATTCTCGATGAAGCTCATTTTTATTCCTATAATATTGTCATTGTCTCTGCCTCCGAGGAAAGTGGTGGCGGCACCGGTCATATCGATATGTACACCGCTATTGGTGTTGCCACCGAACATGATGGCACTGTCATTCTGGTACGCGAGCTGGAAGAAGAGCATGGCCATTTTGTCTGCGTCAAAGACACTGAAATGTCCATGGAAATGGTCCACAAAGACGCTTTGATGGCAGCGCGTTGTGGATGCCCGATCTATCTCTATTCAGTGGCCCGCGAAGAAGAGGGACTACCAGCTGCCCAAAATGCTCTTGAACGCGCACAAAGCGTCGTCGAAAAAGCCGGCGGTAAAGTCAGTGATAAAACGGCAGAAGTGGGAGATCCCGTCTGGAGGATTACCGAACGAGGACAGGACTATTCGCTGATCGTTATTTCCGCGACAGAAAAGTCAAGGCTCAAACAAATGTTCCTTGGTAGCACCTCCCACAGTATTTTGAAAAAAGCCAAAAATTCGGTGATGATCATCAGGTAGTATCTAACACAGAAAAATGATCGAACTATAAATCGCGAACAAGCTTTACTCGCATCCACAAAGTGTAAAAATAACCATTTCTGATATTGCTAACCGTATGTAAAATAAAATACTGTATTATATGATATAATTCTATATTTATATTTATCTGGTTGGGCTGGTTTGTCTACTGGAATCAGTGAGCTATGGATTGAAAACAGGATCTGGATTGGTAAAAAGTAATAGCATTATGCCAAAGTCAAAATCAATCCGCAAACATTTACGCCCCTTGTCCAAGGTGGTGTGGCGCGGTCGTCAGCAATCCAGCTTGCACAATATTACCCGTCGTTTTTCTCATTCAAAACTGGGCGGAAAGTTACTGCCCGTCACCAAAGAGCTGGGCGAACGGCGCGTCAAGGCCCGCTTTCGTAAAATCTGGCGCAAACGCGGCAAGCTGGTAAGCACTTATCTGCCGATTTGGAACTGGGGCAAAAACTACAAACGCGAGGATCTGTCAGGTGACATGATGGCCGGTATGGTGGTGGCCATCATGTTGATGCCGCAGTCAATGGCCTATGCCATGCTTGCGGGTCTGCCCCCCCAAATTGGCCTCTATACAGCGGTTCTACCGCTCATTTTCTATGCCTTTTTTGGCTCAAGCCGTTCATTAGGCGTTGGCCCCGTGGCTATTATCTCCTTGATGGTCGCCCACGCGCTCGCCCCCATTGCCACCCCAGGTTCCGTGGAATATATCGGCCTTGCCCTCGTTCTGGCCATGATGAGCTCCCTGGTGCTGATCTCGGCGGGACTATTGCGACTGGGGTTTTTGACCAATTTCATTGGCCACCCGGTGATCGCGGGTTTCACCACAGCAGCGGCCATCATTATCGCTTGTTCGCAGTTAAAACACATGCTCGGGCTATCCCTGCCCCCGACCAAAAACCTCTGGGAACTGCTGACCGTCATTTATGCGAACCTGCACAATGTCAACCCCACCACCCTGCTTCTCTCGCTGCTCGGCGTCGTCATTATGATTTCGCGCGCCCAGTTTCGTCATCGATTACGCGAAATGGGCTTTTCCGAAGGCATTTCGATGGCGCTGCCCAAAGGCATGGCCTTGTTGCTGGTCGTCATCAGCGCCACCTATGCCTGGGCGTTCAGCATCGATCAAACAGCCGGGGTCGCCATTGTCGGCGCCATCCCCCCCGGCTTTCCGGCCATTGCTCCCCCAAGCTTTGACTATGACGTATGGAAACAACTGCTCCCCGCCGCTGTTCTTATCTCGGTTGTAGGGCTCGTTGAAAGCTTGTCGGTCGCCAAGGCACTCGCCACCCGCAAGCGGCAAAAGGTTGACCCCAATCAGGAACTGATCGGTCTTGGCGCTGCAAATTTTGGGGCCGCCATGACCGGTGGTTATCCGGTAACGGGCAGTTTTTCGCGCTCCGTTGTCAATTTCACCTCCGGCAACAATACCCAGCTATCGGCCATCATTACCGCCTTTTTGATCGCCGTGGTGCTGATCTTTTTCACCCCCCTGCTCTATCACATTCCCAAAGCCACGCTGGCGGTGATTATCATTGTTGCAGTGACCACACTTATTGATTTCAGCCCACTTGTGTCAGCATGGAAATATTATAAACCAGACGGTCTGGCCTTCTTTGTCACCTTTATTGCCGTGCTCGCTTCTGGCGTCGAGGTTGGTATCCTGCTGGGGATTTCCCTATCAATTGGCATGTATCTTTTTCGCTCAAGCCAGCCGCGCATGCCCGTGCTGGGGCGCGTTGGTAAGTCCGAGAATTTTCGCTCGGCCAAGCGCCATAAGACCCGCACCTATGACAATCTGCTATTGATCCGCGTCGATGATAATCTGTTCTTTGCCAATGCCGCCTATCTCGAAGACCGCATGCTGGCAGAAATCGCTGATCGCCCGGATGTCAAGCACGTCGTATTGGTGATGGATGCGGTGAGCCTGATTGATGCCTCCGCCCTTGAGACCCTTGAAAATCTGATCGACAGCTATCGCGATGCCGGCGTACTCATTCACCTTGCCTCGGTCAAGGGACCGCTGATGGATATGCTTGAGCGGTCACATTTCTTGATGCATCTATCTCCGGGAGAAGTGTTCATGTCCCCTCATGAAGCCGTGATTGAGCTAACTGGCGAAGTGCTACAACCCGAAAAAGCACCAAAAACGGCCGCTAAAAAGAAACGCAAAACAAAAGACCCTGCCAGCAACGAGAAATCCGCGACAGCTGCGCGGCGAACCGAAAAAACTACCCCAACGAGTTGATTGGATCTGTTCTTAAAGGCGACCAAAAAAGTCGACGACCTCAAGGCCTTGATGTTCGTTGAGAGTATGAAAGCCGCGCAATTTACCTTTGGCATCTGGCGCAAAGCGATGCATCACGGTCTGCTCGAAGCGCTCTGGATCAAGATGATCGACGCGGCACAAAGAAAGCCCGCCACCATAAATTGAGCTACAATCCTGGGCTGGCCGCCAAAGCGCCCCCTCATGCATATACATGGCTCCAGCCGGTCTGGCCGCCCTTGCGTCAAGCAACACCGGATTGGCCTGATGCGCATGCCATTCGCCAAATAGGTCGTCAGCGTAAAATAACCCCAGCGTATCCCATTGCGAACTTTGCCACTCGCTGACCGCAGCAAACAGCCACCATCGATCGCGGCGTCGAACCAGGGTTACATCATCGGCCCTGACTTCCTCTATCAATGTTTTTTCAAACACCCATTTGTCGGGAAACCTGGCCGCGCGATAAAGCTCTACGGCATTGTTCGCAGAGGTCTCCGGGATCATCCAGAATTGCCCATCGTGCTCGAATATGAACGGATAGGACAAATGATATGGACGGGACAACACCATTTTGGGCACACTGGCATTGCCCTTCTTATCAATTGTAAAATGGGAAATAATGCCTTTTTGAGTATCGAAGGGAAACTCTTCGACAAACACATGATAAAGATCTTGATGAAAAATAACGAACGGATCAGCATAGAAGCGCTGTCCATCATCCAACAGTCTTGTATAGTCTTCAAGGCATAGATGGTTAGTCAAGCGCAAAGGCTGGCCGTTCGTAAAACGCCAGCCAACCCCCCACCTGATGGCATTGCCTTGCTCCGTGCGTACAAGCGCGTTCAGCCGATTGGCGACCTTTACGCCAAGATTACCAAGCAAAAAACGCCCGGCTTTCATCGGAAGAATACGCCGCTTTCGATCCCGAGACCCTCCGGGCTGCGCATCAGATGATGTCTGGGCAATATTTTCGGTTATCTCATGCACTGATTTTCGCAAAAAGCTCGCCATGCGCGAAAACACATTGTTTAGACCCTGCGCAATCAATTGCGGTTGTTCAACAGCACAAAGCCCAAATCGGCGAGGTTGCGATAGCGCACTATCTTCAAGGGACAGACTTGGTGCATGACCATCCAGCAACATCCCGATCAAATCATCGGCACCAACCAGGCCATCATAAAGCGGGCGAAACCGTCGAGCGCGAAATGAAGACAATTTCGTCTCACCAGCAAGATCAATCACCAGATCATACGCGCTATGAGCTGGCTGGGCGAGGATCGCTACATTGTCAAATTGCTCAAGGGTAATGAAATCGCTGGCATTGTCGCCGCTCGTGCGATAGAGCAGGCGCTCAAGCTGTAGCAACAGGCGCAGTTTGCCAGGCAGCACATGCGCCCGACCATTGATGCAAAGATCAACCTGGTGGCCGCTCATTGCCAGCGCCTCGACAAGCCATTTATGCCATCGCCAGATCATCGCTGGATCAACAAATACAGCGATGCGCATCAAACCATTGGTTTCGCTATCCGCATTGGTCAAAACATTTCTCCCGCACACCAGCCAATGCAAGGCATGCGAGCGCGCATATGCCTGTCCGGTTTCACCTCTTTATAAGATCATAGGTGCCCTTACTACATATCAGCAAGTTTTGACTAATTTGAACGCTAAAAATCTATAAATGCCCGCGATCTACAATCAAGCTTAACGGCGGGCTAAACCTTGTGCCAGAACATCACGAAAATTTGTTCAATCAGGACAAGACGTGCTCACATACCCCTTGTAAGATGGGGAACTGTATTGATTTTATTTGCGATTAAGGAACCACAAATGCGCTCTTCAATAGTTTTCTCGACCATGATCTGTCTGTCATTGGCTCTCACCGCCCTGTTTGCCGGCCCCTCACTAGCGGCCGATGAGTTGGTCATCAAGCAAAGCAATTACAGCGTCACGGAAACCCTAGACCGCCTTACTAAAATCTTAAAATCAAAAGGCATTACGATCTTTGCGCGCGTTGATCACGCAGCCGGTGCCAAAAAGGTCGGGATGGAACTGCGAGCAACGCAGGTGCTGATCTTTGGCAATCCCAAAATGGGCACCCCGTTGATGCTGGCTGATCAACGCATCGGACTGGCCCTGCCCCTCAAAGCCCTTGCCTATGAAGACAAGGATAAAAAAGTCTGGCTGTCCTATCGTAAGGCCGACGATCTCAAGCAGGCCTATAATATTTCTGCACGCGACAAAGTGTTTGGTAAAATGAAGGGCGCGCTTGGAAAACTGACCGATAAAGCTGTCGCCAAGACCGCTAAAAAGGCCATGAGCAAACCCGCTCCACGGGGCTCCAATTAGGACGCCTTTAGACCCCTGTTATATAAAGCGGTCGGTGCGATCCCCTTATTCGCGCCGACAAGACGCGCAGGAGTTTGGGTAGTCGCCCCTTTTTGAGTGCGGCGCTGATAAAGTCCGCGCGAACCAGTGACCATTTCAAACTCGTCGCTGAGGCCAATAATCGTCTCGGCGGCACCCAGCACAAGATAGCCGTCGGGAGCCATTTGCCTGGCCATGCGGTTCAAAATATCCGATTTCGTTTCGCGATCAAAGTAGATCAATACATTGCGGCAAAAAACGATGTCGAATGTTCCCAGCGAGCGGTAGTCTTTGAGCAGGTTGAAATGCCTGAAACTAACCATTGATTTCACCGCCGGCTCAACCACCCACTCGGCGCCGTCCTGTTTGAAATATTTCATCAACATTGTCGTTGGCATGCCGCGCTGAACTTCAAACTGGCTATATTTACCAGCGCTCGCCTTGGCAAGCGCTTCGCTCGACAGATCAGTGCCGAAAATTTCTATTTTCCAGCCCGGTATTTTAGATTTTTGCTCCAGTAACTCGATAGCAAGAGAATAGCCTTCTTGACCAGTCGAGGCGGCAGCACTCCAGATGCGCAAGCGCCGGGTATTGGCACGCTCCTTCAACATATGGGGCAGCATGACCTTGCGGAAATTATCAAATGGCGTCATATCGCGAAAGAAAAACGACTCATTGATAGTCATGGCTTCTGTGATACGGGTGGCCAGCTTTTGCGATCCTGGGCGCTTTAAAGCAACGACCATCTCCGCAAGATTCTCAAAGCCGAATTCGCGGGCCACGGGATTGAGCCGACTATCAAGTAAATAGCGTTTGTCTTCGCCAAGCACCAGCCCCGATTGCTCTTTGAGAAAGCTGCGAAGGAAATTAAATTGTTCTGACGTCATGATGTCCTCACCTGAGCAATGAATTTATTTTAGGGCCAATTTCACCTAACGGTAAAATGGCACTGCAGATACCAGCTGCAGCGGCAGCACCAGGCATCCCCCAAACAACACTGGTTACTTCGTCTTGTGCGATGATTGCGCCACCAGCAGCTGAAATAGCCCTGCCACCCTTGGCGCCATCAGAACCCATCCCGGTTAATATGATCGCCAAAAGGCCGCTTCGATAGATTTGCGCGGCGGTCTCGAACATGGGATCAACTGCTGGTCGGCAAAAATTAATTTCGGGTCCTTGGTCCAGCGCAATTAAAGCGCCAGCTGCAGCCGCTTTCAAGCGCATGTGATAGCCCCCTGGCGCCACATAAATATGCCCTGGCACCAGCACTTCTTGATGCTGTGCTTCCTTGCTCGGGCGCCCCGATGCATCACCCAGATGCTTGGCGAGAATAGCCGTAAATGTTGCCGGCATATGTTGGGTAACAAGCACGGGAACTTTACCAATTTTTGGCCCGATAGCCGTAAATAGCTTGGCCAGTGCTTGCGGCCCTCCGGTCGAGCTGCCAACGAGCAAAATGCGCGGGGCAACCGCAGAAAACGAGCGCAGCTTTGGAGTATCTGATGGCTTTTCGACCGACGCTTTGGAAATGGTGCTAGCTCGTGCAAGGGTTGATGATCCAATACTGGGCGTTGGCGCTCTTCGTGCACCGCCCAAAGACCGGATCCTTGCGATAAGGTCTGTACGAAAACTGGCGGATGTGGTGATGCCAGAATTACTATCTGGTTTGGGAATATAATCCGTTGCACCAAGGGACAAGGCCTTCATGCTGATCTCGGCATTGCGCTGTGTCAAAGTCGAGGCCATCACAATTTTGACGCCGGGCTTGCCCCGCAAAAGCTTCGGCAAAGCCTCAAGGCCATCCATCACCGGCATTTCGACATCAAGAATAATAATGTCTGGTTGGCTGGACGCCACATCTTCAACCGCTTTTAATCCGTTCGCATGGCGCGCGACAATCTCCATACCGTTCTCTTCGCCAACCCAACGAGAAACGAGGCCGCGCACCACAGCACTATCATCGACAACCATGACCTTGATGGCATGGAGGGATGAAATCGGCATATTCTTATTATTCAGCGAAGGCGTATTTACTGCCAATCCCATTGGACCACTACCTGCTTTTTATATAAAATTTCGCCTAATCGATAAGACCGACCTGTTGGAATTTTGTTTCCAGAATGGATTTATCAAAGGGCTTCATGACAAATTCATCGGCTCCCGCTTTCATGGCAATGGAAATATGCTTGGTATCATTTTCCGTAGTACAAAAAATAACTTTTGGGCGGTCGCCATTTTTTTCCTGACGCAAAGCCTTGATGAAAGCAATGCCATCCATTTGGGGCATATTCCAATCAAGCAAAACCGCATCGGGCATCAGCTCGCGGCATTTTGCCAGCGCGACACTGCCATCTGCAGCCTCGTCGGTTTCAAATTTAAAACTCTCTACGATATGTTTTGCGACTTTGCGAATAACTGCGCTATCATCAACGATCAGACAATAAGACATGTTTGTTTCTCCACCTAGTGAGGGTCAATCAATGAGCGAGCACATTTTTTTGCTCGCTCATGAGTTTCCCCATGCTTCCAATTATCGTAGACAGTTCAGGGGCACTTCGCTCAAGCCGCAACTTCACGGTCACCAAGCTCAAGAACCCGGTCAACATCAAGAAGAACAAGTAGCTGGTCTTCCAGCATGAATATGCTTTGCGCGACACTTTTCCAACGCGGATCAAGATTGACCGGATTGGCATCAAAGTCATTGACCGGCAGATGCAGAACATCTCCGATGCGATCGATCACCAGCCCAAAGCTTTCGCGATCCATTTCAATGCCGACCGCCATGGGCGGTTCCCCATCATCTCGAGGCGGTAAACCAAGACGTTCTCGCATATCAATCGCCGTGATAATGCGACCGCGCAAATTCAAAACGCCTGCAATCTCCGGGATCGACAAGGGTACTACCGTCATATCCTTCAGCATAAAGACATCTTGAACCCGGCTGATGGGAAGACCAAATAGTTGTCCGGCTATGATCACCGTTACAAACTCTTCCATCGGACCGCGGTTCTCGTTTCTTACTTGTGGTTCACTCATGAGGCTTCCTCCATACCAACTCTCACTTCACGAAGGGTCTCAACGAGCCCTTCCCGATCAAACTTGCCGACATATTCATGAAAACCGGCCTCTTTCGATTGCGCAATAATGTCGGGCTCCGCATGAGATGACAAAGCAATGATCGGCGTGTCTCCCCAATCAGGATCAAATTTGAGTTTCTCGGCAAATTCGATGCCGGTCATGCCAGGCATTTCGATATCAGAAACAATGAGATCGAAAACGATCCCGCGCTCTTTAAGCGCCAGCGCTTCGCTACCACTTGCCGCCAGTGTCACATGGTATCCAGCCGACCCTAGCAATGGCGCCAGCATATTGCGGAAAAATGCACTATCATCGACGAGCAGCAGATTGAGGTTCTTTTGCAGATTAACAGCTGCCTTGCGATCATGACGCACCAGCCAGTCGTCAAAAGCCATCGGCAGATAATGGGCGATATCTATCAATTCCGTGGCACTTTCACGGATAACGGCAGATCCGAGAACGCCGGCGACATCGGATTGAATTTCGATCACCAGACGATCTTCAACAATATCGACGATTTCATCCACCACAAGACCCATTGAGCGATCTTCATCTGTAAAGACGAGAATGGGCTGCCTGGTCTTTTCTGCGATATTTTCAGGATCATAGCCATCAAGATAGACCAAAGGCATCAGCTTGCCGCGATATTGCACCAGCTTGCGTCCATTGGAGTGCTCGATTTTTGTGACATCAATCTCTTCAAGGCGCGTGACAAGAGAAAGAGGTACCGCTTTAAGTTCTTTGGAACCAGCTGTAAACACCAGCAATGTCGTAAGGTCTGGCTGATCAGCCCCTGAGTGATCTTTTTCTTGTCCAGCAACAGCGGCTTGCGCCCCGGCGTCAGCTGCAACATTTTGAGCAATGCCGTTGGGATCAATGATCATGATCACGCTACCATCCCCAAGGATGGTATTGCCCGAAAACATGGTGATCTCTCGCAGCATGTTTGACATCGGCTTGACGACAATTTCTTCTGTGTGGAAGACGCTATCGACAACTACACCAAAGGTCTGCGAGCCAACCTGCGTGACGATCACAAATTCTTTTCCTGCTGCGCGCTCGGCTTCTTGCGTCGAGCGTTCCAGACTGAGTTGTTTATTGAGATATATCAGTGGCAGCAGCTTGTTGCGCAATCGCAATACGGGCGTGTCATTGATCATTTCGATGCTGTGGCCCGCTTCTCCATGCGTGCGCACCAGTTCTACGACCGAGAGCTGCGGAATGGCAAAGCGCTGACCGCTGACCTCAATAATAAGCGCTGACACAATCGCCAGTGTCAGCGGGATTTTAATAATAAAGCTCGTGCCCTTGCCGACCACGGAATTCATATCGACCGTGCCACCAATCAGTTCGATATTGGTACGTACAACATCCATGCCGACACCGCGACCAGAAACAGCCGTCACCTCTTTGGCCATCGAGAAACCAGGATGGAATATGAATTTCTGGATCTGTCCTTCAGACATGCGGTCCAGCTCATCTTCACTGGCCAGTCCCCGCTCCAATATTTTTGATTTGAGTTTTTCAGCATCAATACCGCGCCCATCATCAACGATCTTGATGATAATCTGGCCACCTTCATGGTAGGCTGACAAGGTGATATTGCCGATTTCCGGCTTGCCCAGCATGACGCGATCAGAATTGGCTTCAAGACCATGATCGGCCGAATTGCGCACCATATGCGTAAGCGGGTCTTTGATCAGCTCGAGGATCTGCCGATCAAGCTCTGTTTCGGCACCGATCATTTCCAGATCAATTTTCTTGTCGAGAGACAGCGAAAGGTCGCGCACAATCCTTGGCAATTTCTGCCAGGCATTGCCAATCGGCTGCATGCGCGTTTTCATGACGCCCTCTTGCAGCTCGGCAGTGACATTCGACAAGCGCTGCAACGGCCCCTTGAACTCGCTGTCATCGTGCTTGCGGACCATTTCCAGAAGCTGATTGCGGGTCAACACAAGTTCAGAAACCATCGTCATTAATTGCTCAAGCGTTTCAACGCTGACACGGATTGTCTGATTTTTGACCGCTCCCTTGGGAGCGCTCTCTGTGCGACGATCCTGTTTGCGCCGGTCAGCGTCTGTCCGCTTTTCCTCAACAGGTTTTTCTACAACCGGCTCAGCTGCTACAGGCGCTTCGACCGATTCTGGCATATCATTGGCGGCAACAAGATCGGTTTCTGGCTGCGGGGCAGCGAAATCGTCAGGGCCGGGTGCCTCGTTAAAGGCGCGTTCCAGATCGTCCAGGGAAACTTCCCCTGGTTTCAATTCACGCTCAACAATGTTCAAAGCAGGGTCGGCAACGTCAGCCATATCACCGCTAACAACTTCAGCAACGACTGGCGCTGGTGCCGCCGGTTGCTCGGCAACGGCTGCAACCTCATCGCCAAGCGACATTTTATCAAGCAGGGTAATCAGATCATCGTCGGTGCCTTGTGGCTCCGTTTGCTGTTCTTCCAGCACTTCAAGAATTTCTTTCAAGCGGTCAATCGTCTGCAAAATCAGCGACACACCATCACCTGTGACAGGGGACCCGTCGCGATATTTTCCCATCAGCGTTTCGGCGGCATGAGCCAAGGAACCTAGACGCGGCAAGCCAAGGAACCCACATGTTCCCTTGATGGTATGAACCAGCCGAAAAATATTCGCCAATATTGCTTCATTATTCGGGTCTTGCTCAAATTTCACAAGTTCGACATCAACGACATCGAGACTTTCCACAGTTTCGGTCAGAAACTCTTGCAGCAGATCGTCCATTTCGCCTTTTCCCTTTTTTCATTATTCGCTCACTCCCGACCAGCTTTGGAGCCAGCTGAGGAAAGGTTGTGTGCCATAATGGGAAAAGAGTCTTAAGATAGACTAAACTTTATTAACCTTAAACGCTCACTAGTTGCATTTATAATCCTCACAACCAATGCGTCATCAAGAGAAGGTTGCGTTCAGTAAAACATCCTCGCCATCCATGGCAATGGTGATGTTCGCGCCGGTTGCAATCGCAACGCGGCCGGCAAAATAAGGCTGGATCGAGCGAGCATCTACTTCTTCAGTGGGGGAGCAATTGACAAGATCAACAATCCCGGCCGGGACGCGCGCTTTTGGGCCGCTTGTTTTAATCATAAAAGACGGACGATCATTGTCCCCGTCAATATTGATCGTAATGACGCCACCACGAGGCACTGTCCCCATAGAGACGGCCACCAGATTAAGCAGCAGTTTAACGTGATTTTTCGGCAAGGTGGCGATTGTGCAGTTCCATTCAATCTTGTGCTTGTTTTCACTTTCCACATAATTGCGTGCGACAGCCTGCGCATCCTGTAAATCGATTTCGAAACCAGAAGATCCAGCGGCTCCAAAAGCCAACCGTGAAAATTGTAGCTTGGAAGTAATGGTGCTGACGCCATTGCGGATCATCGAAAGAGCACTTTCGCGCTGCTCTTCATCATCCTCATCTTCATCAAGCACATCCAGCCCAAAACCAATAGCCGTCATCGGGCCAATAGCGTCATGACAGATTTTACTGGCAACCAGCGCTGCCAGATCAAGATCACTCAACTCCGCAAAATCACCCATGCCCTGCTCCTCTTTTATGCCGTGCTTCTTATCGGAAAACCGGTACCCACTTTTCCGGAAGCACTGTTAGCCGTGCTTCTTATCCAAAAACCGGTACCCACTTTTCGAGAAGCACTGTTAGCCGTGCTTCTTATCCAAAAACCGGTACCCACTTTTCGAGAAGCACTGCGCTGATCGAATCAGCATATTTTATGATGATTACACCCGTAATCGCATCGGATTACAATGAAAGAAAAAGAGGAAACAAGATAAGGGGAAGATTACAGCATGGGTGTGTTTTCGAGACCGGTTTTGCCTGACTTTTGAGGAAGTCTTTTGCGCGACAGCACGACGCCGGCACGGGCATCGTCGAACCAGCGATTGACCGCGCCCTCGACATTGCCATTAAGTTTGTTTTTCCATTGCGAGATGGTCAAATCCAGCGCCTCGCCATTGGTTTTGACAAAGCTTTCGCGACCGTTTTTGGCGCGCTGCTTGTTCATATAATAGTCGGCTGCTGCGCCCAGCGCCAACCCGGCCGCCGTGCCAATCGCCGTCCCAACCCCAGGAGCTGCCGCTGTTCCAGCCAACGCACCCCCTTCCGCAAAAGCAATCCTTGAGCCCATACTGGTGACCACTCCCCGAGACAGCGTCGCAAAGGAGGCCGCCACCGTACGGGTCATCAAGGGACCAAGCGCCAGAGCGCCAAATGTACCACCGATAGCCACACTGCCGACGCCCACAACGCCGTCAAAGGCTCTGTCTTGCACCATATAGGCCGGAGACTTCCATTTCTGGGCATCCCAGTTGAGTCCTAGATTAATAATTTTGCGGTCGCGCGGAAATTCTTCGAGCACCTTGGTATGGGCGAACAAAAAGCTTTGCAATTGCTCATCAGAGCGCACAATAGCCCGCCGATAGCGTTCATGCGCCCGCAGCACCAATGCTTCCATTTGCATCGCGATAATCTTGTCGCGGGTTTCAGGCTTTAACACCCGCTCATTATAGTTCTTGAGAAAATAGTCTTTGACGTCGCGCTCGACCGCCTCTTTGAGACTCTCATATTGGCCAAGTTGCACAAATCTTGTAGCGCTGGATTTGATCGCTTCTTTCAAAATGACATAGGAGCGTTTCCATTCAAAAAACCAGTCGGCATAATTTTCGATCACCTCACCCCGGTCGGCAAAGGCCTTTTTGAATACGGCGTCCAAATCAGTTTTGACGCCGAGCAGAATGTCGTCGCGCTCATTATCCAGTTGTATGAGGGTTTTATTGATGAACTCGTTGAGGGCGCTTTTGGCCGCCACCACGCGGTGCAGCTTGCCATCGATATCACGATAGATAAATTTAGTCTGGCCAGTGGAAAGCGCCGGACCGGCCATGCCAAGCAGCACCGTCATATAGCTATCATCGCTATGGGTGATCTTTGAATATTCCACGTGGCGCTGATAGCTGCGATAATAACTCGTGCCAATAGTCAGCGAGCCAAAACCCAGAATGAGCAAGGCAACAGCAATACCAATGGGACGCAAAAATGCGCCCAAAAACCCGTATCTTTTGACTTTTATGGGCGTTGGCTGTACGGAAACAGGCGGCAAAACCTCACCTTGCAGCGGTGCCAGCCCCTCCTTGTTTTTGTGCCCCTGTTCGTCTTGTGCGCTTATGGGGGTCAGATCTCTCGACATATGACATTTCCCATCTATTTGTGTTGCCTGCTTTAAAAGCTCCGCCAAAATAGCGTCTGTTTGCGGCGCAAATATGCCTATCTGGCCCGCTGCTCCCTTGCCTTGCTCCCTGCTCGTTCTAAATATAATATATATAGACAACGCAATTATCATTCAAACGGGAGCACTGACATGAAACCGGCCCTGAACCTGCTAGCAACGATGATCCTGATGATGTCATTTTCATCATATGCGTTCGCCAATGAAGCTGCCCTTAGATCATATTCGACACAAGGTGAATATGCCGAGGTGATCCAGGATGTGGAAGACGCCATTCAGGACGCTGGCCTCAATATCGACTATCGCGGCAACATTGGCGGAATGCTCGATCGCACCCGTAAAGATCTTGGTGGCACGGAAAAAATCTACAAAGGAGCGCTATTCATGCAGTTTTGTTCGGCACGCCTGTCGCGCAAAATGATGGAAGCCGATCCCGCCAATATGGGCGTTTGCCCCTATATTGTATATGTCTATGAAACCATCAAAAAACCCGGCACCGTGGTGGTTGGCTATAAGCGCCCGCAAGGAGCCGCAGGCGAGGCCTCGCAAAAAGCCCTCAATGCCATCGACAAGCTGCTGAACGGCATTGTCAAAGAGGCCACAGGCAACTAGTATAGCTCATCACTTGCGCTTTAATATTGTGGAAGAATTATGCTGAAGAGATTTCAAACTCCCCTTTCGGGGGCGACCGAGGCCAAAGTAGTTTATCAAGATGGTGACTATCAGGTCCTCAAACACGGCACCTTCGTCAAATGTGCGGTCACGGGAGACCCGATTGACCTTGATGACCTCCGCTATTGGTCGGTAGACCGGCAAGAGGCCTACAAAACTGCCGATATTTCTCTTAAGCGACATATCGAGTTGCAGCAGAAATAGCGGGATTTGTCGGTTACATCACTGGACGATATCTCGGCATAGCTCTCAAAATCCGCTAGATGCCGCATCCAGAAACTTTTCAAACAGACGCGTCAAGCGTTTTGGACGCCGCATATCAACCCCTTTCAGGGTAAGCTTTTTTTTGCAGTTCGACCAAATGGGACCAATGACCAAAAAACGTTGTTCCAAGAATGAAAATGATTGGCAAACCCGTCAGCACCCATAATGCGGGCCCCCGGACCAATGTTCCCATGGTCAGGAGAAAAATGACCAATAAAAGCAGGCCATGGACAATACCAGCAAAGAACTGCCAGTACCAGCCGCGTGAATTTGGCTTTGTTTTCATTCTTGCCATCGTCCTTGCTCCTTGATTTGACCAGCAACAATCTCTCTCAAGAAACATACTAATTAATCATTCTCAAAATTTTACTAGTCTTGAAAACGACCCAAAGCTGTCATCCCAGCGAAGGCTGGGAACCATAACCTCAGGTTTTGAGGTTTATCGACCGAGTACCAGGCGAGTACCGAATTTAATTCGATAGCCTTGGGAGTATGGATCCCCGCCTTCGCGAGGATGACACAAAGAGTTAATCCGCACTCTTTGTGTTTGATGAAATCGTTTTTTGTAGCCGAGAGACAAGTTTTTGCGGCTCGTCGATCTTCATGCGCACCTGCAGCACACGGGCCGCTTTTCGCAAATGCCCGCGCTCATCGGTTTTGGGCAATCTCACCCAGTCCTTTTGCGTCATGACAATTGGCAGGCCATCTCTTGCAGCAGCTTTCAAGATCGCTTGGGCATCTTTTTGGCCAAACATATGATGATCTGGAAATTCGTGTTTTTGCGCGATAACAGCGCCAAGATTTTCAAGGCTTGCATAAAACTTGCCGGGACGAGCGATGCCGCTGACGACGCATACGCGCGTCTTTGCCAGCCAGGCTTCATCATGTAGTGGCTCGATCTCGAGGTGAAACACCTCTCCCCCAAAGGCCTGCTCGATTTTTATGAGATCAGTGCCTTTGTCGACGATTGCCAACACACCCGTTTTCTCCAGTTGAAAATCCAACCCCGCCCGCAGTGGTCCGGCTGGGAAAATACGGCCATTGCCGATGCCTGAACCCGCATCCAGCACGATAAGCGAAAGGTCCTTGTGAAGGCCCGGGTTTTGGAACCCGTCATCCATCAAGATCACATCGGCGTCCATCTGCTCTATAAAGCGCGCACCCTTGGCCCGATCCGCGCACACCACGACAGGAGCGTGTTGCGCAAGGATCAATGGCTCGTCGCCAACTTCAATAGCGCTGTCTCTTGACAGATCTACTAGGTGTGGCCCTTTTTTCTGCCCGCCATAACCTCTGGTCAGCACAACCGGCTTGTGGCCTACAGCGCTTAAAAGATCAGCAAGTTCAACCGCCAAAGGCGTCTTACCGCCGCCGCCCACTGTAAAATTACCGATACAAATAACCGGTAATGTTGAGCGATAGGATTTGGTCAGCGCAAAGCGCAGCTTAACAGCAAGGCCATAGATCAAACCAAAAGGGCCAAGCAGATAGGAGACAGGATGATGCTGTTGATCCCACCATTTGGGAGCCTTGGCCAACACGCTCATGTCGCCAGCTCAATATTTGGCTTGGATTTTGCCCGCTTGCCTGCTGGCAACATGGGAGAAATCGCCGCCAAGGTGCGATCGGTTGCACCAGTCATTTCCTCGACGATCTTTTCTGCATTGGCGACCAGCTGCAAACGTTCTTGTTCATTGCTCATCAAAGCTTCTATGCTATCGGCCAGCTCGCGTACCGATGAAACTTCACGCGCCCCCTTGCCTTTCAATAAAGCACTAAAACTATCAGTCTGAGTGTGCCAGTTGGGACCAGTGACAACCGCGGTGCCAAAGCGCACAGCTTCAATCGGATTGTGACCGCCAATTTCCACCAGCGAGCCACCCAGAAAAGTGATGTTTGAAATATCGAAAAACAGGCCAAGCTCACCAAGCGTGTCAGCAATATAAAGATTGGTTTTGTTTGTGAGAGCCTCACCGCTTGAACGTTTCAAACAATCAAAACCACTATCACTAACCAGTTGGGCAATTTCCTCGCCGCGCTCTGGATGGCGCGGTACAATGATGGTTAGCAGATCAGGAAATTGTTGGCGTAATCTCTTGTGAGCTTCAATGATCTGGCGTTCTTCACCAGGATGAGTGCTGGCTGCAAGAAAATGAGGGCGCGTGCCGATCCATTTCAACATTTGATGTTTTTTCAACTCGTCAACAGGCAGAGCCGGGGCATCAGTTTTCAGATTGCCCACCACGCGCACGTCTGGCGCACCAAGCCGCAAAATGCGTTTCTGCAATTGTTCATTTTGCACCAGCACAAGGTCAAAACGCCCAAAAAGGGGCCGCGAAAGACTGCTCCAACGTCGCCAGCCTCGAAAACTTTTATGCGATATGATGCCGTTTATGAGCGCGATGGGTATATCGCGAGCACTGGTTTCGAGCATCAGATTAGGCCAGATTTCTGATTCCACCAGCAAAGCCAGATCGGGGTGCCAATGATCTAGAAAGCGGTTCATGAAATCTGGCGTATCGAGGGGTATGAACTGATGCAAGGCCCCTGCGGGCAATCGCTTTGCAGCAATACGCGCCGAGGTCAGCGTGCCGGTCGTGAGCAAGATGGATTGTCCCGGGGTTTTTTCCAACAACAAGGTGATCAGTGGCAGCACCGCATTGGTTTCGCCAACGCTGGCCGCATGGAGCCAGATCAAATCGCCCGCCGGTCTTTGGATCGTTGCCCGACCAAAGCGCTCGGACATGCGCGATAAATCTTCTTTGCCTCGCTTGGCGCGGCGCCGCAATATTGGGCGCGCCAGAGGTTGCGCCAGCTTCATGCCACCGCGATAAGCCTTGAGCGCCAGCCCCAGCTTTTGATGCACGCCAACTTCTGGCGGTGCACTCAACAAGGGGTCAGCGCCAACCATTTCATGCCCGCGCGCCACCAGATCATTGATTTTGGTTTCCAGTTCAACGCGCTTGTCTTCCATCATCCTCTTGTCGGCATCAGCTGGCACATACACAGGTTCCCCCGCCAGCAACACCAATTTTGAAAATGGCAGATTGACGACGAACCGGCTCCAGCTATTGAGCACTTTGAAACGGGACGTAACGGCGGCGCAAGGCAAAATGGGGCGCCCCGACAGACGCGCAATGGTGATAATCCCAAGCCCGGCCTGGCGCGCTGGACCTGGCGGCACGTCCGCCGTCATGGCAATAGAGCGTCCCGCTTTTAGCTCTCTCAAGGAAGCGCGCAGCGCAAACATGCCGCCCTTGTCTTTCTTTTTACCCCCTGCTCCGGCGCCCCTGATCAGCTTGACGCCAAAGCGCTCAAGCATGCGTCCCATCACCGCTGCATCGCCATGACGGGCAACAACGGCACTGACGTTGCCAGGTTCGGGCATCAAGACCGGCGCCAGCAAAAAAGTACCATGCCAGCCGCCAATGATCAGCGGCGCGTTGGTCGCAAAACTGTCTTTGAGCTGCCCATAATCGTCATCACGCCTTGAGGTCGCGAACACCAAACGGATATAGCCAGCCATCGCCTTTGCTGTCAGGTTGTCTATGCGCTCTGCATTCTTGTCTTTCACGGGTCTCGCACTGTCTGTTATAAGTTATCTATTGTCATCGACTGGTTTACGTCTCGGCTTGCTCTTCAAACTGCGTCTTGTATAGCTTCGAATAAAGGCCACCTGATGCCAGCAAGACGTCATGAGTGCCCTGTTCGACAATACGCC
Organism: Alphaproteobacteria bacterium; assembly: GCA_024280475.1. GTDB lineage: Bacteria > Pseudomonadota > Alphaproteobacteria > Rhizobiales > JAKIUO01 > JAKIUO01. The sequence continues at coordinate 13,176 of JAJRQA010000070.1, read as the reverse complement.
CCTTGTCAAGAACACAAATAATATCAACATCCCTGATGGTCGACAGACGATGAGCAATCATTAATACGGTCCTGTCCTTCATCAAATGAGACAAAGCCTTTTGAACCTTTTCTTCCGCCTGACTGTCGAGCGCGCTGGTTGGTTCGTCCAACAGCAATATTGGCGCATCATGCATCAAGGCCCTCGCAATGGCGATCCTCTGCCGCTCACCACCCGACAGATTATTGCCAGCCTCTCCTGCCGGTGATTGATAGCCTTGCGAAAATGCCATGATGAAATCATGAGCGGCGGCGGCCTTGGCAGCCTTTTTCACCTTGCCCGTATCGAGCTTTTTGGAGCCGTAAGCGATATTGGCTTCCAGAGTATCGTCAAATAAAATGGGATCTTGTGTGACAAGGGCAATATGGGCTCGCAGCGAGCTGAGCTTGAGCTGCGAAATATCTTGACCATCAATCAAAATTTTTCCCTTCACAGGGTCAAAGAACCGTAACACAAGATTGAGAATGGTGCTTTTTCCAGCTCCCGACGGCCCCACCAGCGCCACGGATTTTCCTGCCGGAATATCAAGGGAGAAATCGCTCAGTACCAGATTGCCATCCTCATAAGCAAAATCAAGTTTCTTGAAGCTGATAGATCCCTTCTTCAGCTTCAAATCGGACGCACCAGCTGGCTCGAGCATTGTTTGCGGCTGGTCAATGATGCCAAATACCCGCCCGGATGCGGCCACCCCTTCTTGCAAACTGATCTGCAATTGCGCCAGTGCTTTGAGCGGTTGATAGAGCAACATGGCAGCGGCCAGAAAGGCGCTGAACTCGCCAATTGTCATGCGCCCCTGCGCCCCTTCCATACCAGCAAACAAAATCGCCACTGAAAAACCGATCCCGGCCAACAGCTCCACCACCGGTCCAGATTTTGCTCTGGCCCGCAGGGACCGCATACTAAATTCAAGGGCGCGTTCAATGGTATGTTTGGCGCGTTTTATTTCGCGCTCTTCCTGACCATAAGCCCTCACCACGCGCAAAGAGCGCAGTGTCTGTGTGATCAGCTTGCTCAGATTGCCGGTTTCTTGCAGGGTTTTCTTGGTGGCAAGGTTCATCTCCCCGCGTTGGCGGTTCATAAAAAAGATCGCAGGCGGCATGGAGGCCAGTATAATCATCGACATCAGCGGATCAAGCCAGATCATGGCCAGCGCCAGAAACACCGCCTTGGTGAGATTTTCGCCCAGCGCAATGATCACCCGGCTGGCCGTATCTCGAATGAAATTGGTATCATTAAGGAAATTGGACAAAAACAAACCAGAATGGGTGGCCTCGATCCATTGCATATCGGCATAGGTCAGTTTTTCATACAGTGCGATACGAATATCGGCGATGAACCGGTTGCCAAGATAGCCCATCGTCAGTTTTGAGACATATTCCGAAACCGATTTGATGAGAGTAATAAGAAAGGTTGCCCCAGCCAGATAATAGACAAATTCCATTTTTCGCGCCATGAAGATATCATCAATGGCGAATTTGATAACCGGCACCATAAGCCCGGTTGTTACCGCCGCAAACAGCATTGCGACCAGGGCCAATATCACCAGTTTGCGGCGCGGATAGAGGTTTTCGCGCCAGACACGCTCGACAATCTCCCTCGTGGAATAATTCTTCTGGAGGGCATCATCCTCCCGCTCGATGTCGCGCACATCCTTAAATAGGCTGTCTTTCACGTTCTGGAGGCCTTTTCTAGTCCGGTGGATCTTCGCATTATTGCTACAAAAATAGCTGGTTGGGCTGCTTTATTCAACTTCCACGTCTTTCTCGTCCACCGGATCGAACAAGCGGTGCATATGAACAATGAAATAACGCATATGCGCATTGTCGACTGTGCGGTGCGCCGCCTGCTTCCAGGCATCAAATGCTGTTGCATAATTGGGAAAAATACCAACCACATCAAGCTTATCGAGATCACGGAAATGCACTTTCGACAAATCACTCAATTCGCCGCCAAACACCATATGCAGGAGTTGCTTTTGCGGGGTTTCATTTTGCTCGCTCATATTTTTGTCCTTATTATTGGCCTGTCGCGCAATCTACCGAAACCGCGATTTCTACTTTTGGCTTGTATTATTAATTATGGGAACAACCGGTGCGCTTGCTCGCCGCCACCAGTTTGGTGCGTGCCAGCAATTTCGGGTATAAATCGGCGTTGGCAACAAGCACGCTGGGGTGACGCGTATTTTTACGATTGAATGTCAGTTCAAAGCCCTGATGGTCACTGACCACACCACCTGCTTCGCGCACCAACAGATCGGCCGCGGCCAAATCCCAGTCGCTTTTGCCAGACAGGGTCAATAGCGCGTCAGCCTTGTTAGCTGCGACAAGCGCCATGCGATAAGCCACCGAATTGACCATAAAACTCTCGACGCGCGGCCAAGGGGTCTGCCAGATCTTGCTTTTAAAGCGCCCCGGTGCAGAAATAATGGTCGCGCCCTCAATGTCACTTTACCCATTGATGAGCATCTTTTGGCCGTTGAGCTTTGCCCCGCCCCCGAGCACGGCTTCAAAAAACTCTTCTTTGACGGGATTATACAAACAGCCCATGCGCACCACACCATCAACCACCAGCGCCACTGAGACAACCCAATGGGGCTTGTCATGTATAAAAGCCCGTGTGCCATCGATCGGGTCAACAATCCAAACATGAGACTTGCTCAACCGCACAAGATCGTCTTCGGTCTCTTCTGACAACCAACCATAGCCTTGACGCCCCTCCAGCAGGCGTTGATGCAACAGCTTGTCGAGCGCCATATCCGCGTCACTCACAAAACTACCATCGTCTTTTTGCCATTTGTCATTGGCACGATCACCAAAAAACTCAAGCGCCAACTGCCCTGCGTCTTTCACCGCATTTCTCATGAGGTCAAGATCGCCTGCACTATCGGCCGCTTGCTCGCTGCGTTTCTCAACATTCATAAAGTGATTGATCACTTTCTTAAAAATAAGTTCAAGGCCGGCCTTTGCAGAACCGACCCTTTGAATTTCATACTGTTTTAACCAACAGCTTTAAACGGCAATAAACCGTTTGTCGCTATACTGATAAAAGATAGAGACGAACCCAATAGAGGTTCGCTCATCGATGCTCGCAGGGAGCTTACAGGTCAGGCGTCCAAAACAAAAGCACAGACCGGTTTCTTCAAAAATGAGGAAGCCGGTTTGTGTGTTAGCGTGCGTGCCCCCAGACTTGATCATAGCCACACTATTGCAAACACCACGAACACGCAAAACCCAAAGATGTGAGCATGGCGAAAACGATCAAGGCAGTTATCTGCGTCATTAATGTCCAGTGTCACGATCTGCCAGAGCAGCAATCCCCCAGCAAGGCCCATTCCGAGCATCAATATAGCCATCCTCGACAGAGAAATCGTGCCACCAATGGTCGCAAGGGCAGCCGCAAGCAGAAAAACGACCGTCAGGCCAAAAAACACAACAAGCCATGTTTTTGTGCGCTCTCCAAATCGCAAGGCCGTTGATTTCATGCCCATCAGCGCATCATCTTCGCGGTCTTGATGCGCATAAATGGTATCATAACCGATAATCCAGCATATTGTTCCCGCATATAGCAAAAGGGCTGGCAACTCGATCATATCGCGCATACTTGCCCAACCCATCAATGCCCCCCAGCCAAAGGCCAGCCCCAGCACAGCTTGCGGCCAATTGGTAAAACGCTTCATAAACGGATAAATCGCCACAATCAGCACGGAAGATAGCCCCAGATAAACGGTAAACCAGTCAAATTGCAACAACACACTCAAACCGATGAGGCAAAGTGCAATCATCAACAATAGAGCTTTTTTTACACTTACCTGACCAGAAGGGATCGGCCTCATTTTCGTGCGCGCCACCTGCGCATCCAGGTGACGGTCAGTGATATCATTCCAAACGCACCCGGCCCCGCGCATGACAATCGCCCCGATGAGAAAGAGCAACAGATTGCGTCCAAACCAAAGATTTAACCAGACTTCCTTTTCCGCGATGGAACCAAGCGTCAAGGACCAGGCACACGGCCAGAACAACAGCCAGAAACCAATCGGTCGATCGGCCCGCATGAGCCGCAAATAGGGGCGTGCCCACTCTGGTGCCAGAACATCGACCCAGTTGTTCGAGCGGGCATCCATGACGCGCGTATCAGGTCCCTGCGCGGGCCGTGAACTGGTCGAGGGGTGATCGGGTCGCTCCGTCATATTTTCTGCATATCCTTGCCCTTTGGAGGTCGCCATCAGCCCAATCTGGTGTTTTACCATCAAAAACTATCAAACCACTTCCAAAAAAGAAATGTTTTGAAAGAAATAAAGTGCGTATCGCCCTGCTCCCCCCCTTCATTCCTGCGACATTGTGTCCTAAGTTAAACCCATGCAACACTTGCGCACCTCGCCACAAATAAATTTTTGCCCACCGCAACACTGAAAGAAAATCAGATGATCGCCCCCCGCCCTACCGCTCGCGCCACCCCCTTCTTGCTCTTCTCCATGATTGTCTCGTTCCTATTGATGATGCTCCCGGCCAATGCCGCAAGCGTTTATACCAATAAACAAGTGGCTGCCGAAGCCGGGCAATATGATGCCTTGTTGAAACAGACCCACGCCAAGAACACAACGCACTATCAAATTTTGCTCAAACGTGGATACGCTGCCAAAGACAAAAAAGATTATCGCGCCGCCGTCCAAAACTTTGGTGCCGCCTATGTTGCTGGCGGTGGGACTCATGCCCTGAACCAGCTTTCAAGATCTCTGCTTAACATCACGACGAAAACTTATCAGGAGCGCTACAAGTTCCCGGAACAATCTGGAGCTGCCGCCTATTTGGCCTATAAAGGCGCCACCAACATCTCCGACAAGGCATCTGCGTTGACGCTGCTTGGCATTGCATTTGAGAAACGCCAATCCTGGCGTAATGCCCTCACCGCCTATGAATCATCGATTGAACACAAATCCCTGCCCACAGCGCAATATAAGTATGCCAAGCTCTACAAAAAGCATGGCTTTCGCATGCTCGACTATAATATTGACAGTGACAGCACAGCACCGCGCCTATGCATCAATTTTTCCGAAACACTGCAAAAAGGCGCGGACTACGCAAAATACACGGTCTTGCAAGGCAACGACAAACCAGCGGTGACAACTTCAGGCAGACAGCTGTGCATTGATGGCTTGCAGCACGGCAAACGCTACAAGGTCAAGTTACGCGCTGGCATCCCCGCCCAGATCGAAGATGATCTGAAAAAATCGGTAGAGCTTTCTGTTTATGTCAAAGACCGCTCCCCCTCCGTTCGTCTGTCCGGCAACAAATATGTGCTGCCACGTTCAGGCCAGATCGGCATTCCCGTGACCAGCGTCAACACCAAAGTAATCTATACAAAAATTTACCGCTTCAGCGATCGCGGTCTTGGCAGCGCCGTGCAAGGCGACTTTCTCAAGCAGCTGGCGGGATATAATGTTAGCGAGCTGAAAGACCGGATCGGCCAGCATATCTGGGAGGGTACGCTGGATGTCGCACAAAAACTCAACAAGGATGTGATCACTGCCTTTCCCGTGCAAAAGGCCATTCCTGATCTGCAGTCCGGCGTCTATGTGATGGTCGCCGATGCCACCAACAAACCTGCTGATGACTGGAAGCAAAAGGCCACACAATGGTTCATCGTCTCCGATCTTGGCCTAACGGGCTTGATTGCTGCCGATGGCGTCCACGCCTTTGTGCGCTCACTGGAGAGCGCCGACATGATCTCTGGCGCCACCATCCGCCTGATCGCCAAAAACAATCAGGTACTAGGCACTCAGACCACCGATGGCGGCGGTTTTGTCAGTTTTTCCGCCGCCCTTGCCAGAGGTGAAGGGGGCATGAGCCCCGCCATGCTGGTGGCGCAGACGGCGCACGGCGATTACGCCTTTCTCGATCTCACCAGCCCCGCTTTTGATCTCTCCGATCGCGGCGTTACCGGGCGCGCAACCCCCGGCCCGGTAGATGTGCAACTGTTCTCTGAACGAGGTGTCTACAAACCGGGCGAAGTCGTGCATGTTACAGGGCTTGTTCGTGACCTTGAAGCCAAGGCCCTCTCGAACCTGCCGCTGACCTTCAAATTCATGCGCCCCGATAACCGCGAATATAAACGCTATGTGGTCAAGGACCAGGGCCTTGGTGGCCGCACCTTCTCCCTCAGCCTGCCAGCGTCCGCAAAGACCGGCACCTGGCAGGTACTGGCTTATACCGACGTCAAAGGTGACGCGCTGGGCGAAACCTCATTCCTTGTCGAAGACTTTGTGCCAGAGCGTATGGATTTGACCCTGTCGAGTAAATCAACATCGTTGTCTGCACAATCGCCGCTCAAAATCGATCTTGACGGCAAATATCTCTATGGCGCTCCGGCCAAGGATCATGCCCTTGAAGGCGAGATGCAGATTACCGAGAACACCAGTCAAATCGCAGGCTTCAAAGGCTATCATTTTGGCCTCACGGATGAAAAAGTCAAAGCCATCCGCCACATCTTCAAGGATCTGCCAAGGACAGATGATGCCGGCAAGGCCGTCGCCATCGCCAAACTGCCTGCCCTGCCAGATAGCACCAAACCGCTACGGGCTAAAATTACCCTGCGCCTGCGCGATCCCTCTGGTCGCTCTATTGAACGCAAGATCAGCGTTCCGGTTGAACCCCAAACTGCACTCATTGGTATCAAGCCATTGTTTGATGATCTGTCAGAAAACAGTACCGCCGCTTTCGATGTCGCGGTGATGGGCGTCAACGGCAAACAGCGCGGCTTTAAAAATCTCACCTGGGAGCTGGTGAAGCTGAACAGCCGCTATCAATGGTACCAGAATGATGGTCGCTGGCGCCATGAGCGGATCACCTCCGAGGAACGCCTCGCCACCGGCACAATTGATGCGCTGGCCGATCAGCCCATCCGCCTTTCATCGCCGATCAAATGGGGGCAGTTCCGCCTTGAAGTGCGCTCAGATGACAATGGGCGCCCAGCCGCCAGCTACGAATTTAATGCTGGCTGGTACGCAACTGCCGTCTCCGATACTCCCGACATGCTCGATGTGGCGCTTGATAAAACCGATTATAATGTTGGCGAAACTGCCAAGCTGCGCATCGTTTCTCGCATGGCTGGCAAAGCCCTCATAACGGTGCTAAATGGCGGCATCCGCGCCATGAAAACAGTCAGCGTGCCAAAGGGTGCCAGCACCACCGATATGGTTGTCGATGACAGCTGGGGCGCCGGGGCCTATGTCGCGGTCAGCCTCTACCGGCCCATGAATATTATCAATAAACGCATGCCGAGCCGCGCCATTGGCATCACATGGCTGAACGCCGGACACAATAAGCGCGTCTTGACCATCGATCTGCAAACGCCCAAAAAAATCCGCCCCAATGAATCCCTTGATGTGCCAATTACCCTCAAGGGTCTGGCACCTGGCGCCAAGGCCTATGTCGTGGCCAGCGCGGTTGATGTGGGTATCTTGAACCTCACCGGTTACAAGCCTCCATCCCCGGAAAAACATTTCCTCTCCCAGCGCAAGCTCGGCACTGAATTTCGCGATCTCTATGGCCGCTTGATTGACGGCATGCAAGGCGTGCGCGGCTCCATTCGCTCCGGCGGTGATGGCCCAGGCGCTGCTGGCGGCATGAATATGAACGGCAACCCTCCCGACCAACGCCCGCTGGCTTTGTTTAGCGGTGTTGTGGCCGTCGACGAACAGGGCAAAGCGGTCCTGCATTTCGATATCCCCGCCTTTAACGGCAGCGTCAAAGTAATGGCTGTCGCATGGAGCCAGAACAAGATGGGCCATGCCGCCAAGGATGTTTTCGTGCGCGACCGGGTGATTGTCACTGGTACAACGCCGCGCTTCCTTGCCAAGGGTGATCGCTCACAATTACATCTGGTGTTGCACAATGTGGAAGGCCCGCAAGGCGAGTATGATCTCCAGTTGACCAGCGCGCTTGGTCGTGACGGTGCCATCACGAAGGCACAAAATTTAAAGCTCAAACTGGCGGTTGATCAAAAACGCACCATACGCATCCCTCTCACGCCCAATGCCATTGGCACGGGAGTGGTGAGCATTCACCTGACCGGACCAGACGGTATCAATATTGCCAGAGACTATGTCATCCCGGTCAAACCTGCCTATCCCAGCATCACGCGCCAATCAGTGCGCACGGTCTCGGCTGGCAACAAGCTGATCCTGTCAAGCGATGTCTTCACGGGTCTGGTACCTGGAACAGGAAAAGCCACCTTGACCATCGGCCCAGCCAGCCTGCCAGATATTCCAGGATTGCTGGCCTCGCTGGATCGTTATCCCTATGGCTGCTCGGAGCAAATCACCTCCAGAGCCCTGCCCCTGCTTTATCTCTCAAGCGTTGCAGAACGCGCTGGCATCTTTGAGGACAAAGAGCAGGACCTCAAAAAAACTATTCAAAAAGCCATCGACAAGCTGATTTCCCGGCAAGGCCATAATGGCAGCTTTGGCCTGTGGTCGGCAAGCAATGGCACTCCGTGGCTGACCGCCTATGTCACCGAGTTTTTGACCAGAGCCCGCGAAAAGGGATTTGATGTGCCACAGCGCAATCTGACCTTTGCGCTCGACAAGCTCTCCAATACGCTCAACTACGCTTCCGATTTTAAATATGGCGGCGAAGCGGTGGCCTATTCGCTCTATGTGCTAGCCCGCAACAAGCGAGCACGGCTCTCCGAGTTGCGCTATTATGCCGACGTAAAGCTCAATGCGTTCGCCAATCCCATGGCCAAGGCTCAACTGGCAACCGCCCTCTCAATGTATGGTGATCAGGTGCGCGCCAAAAAGGTCTTTTACAACGCCATGAGCATCCTCGACAAAGAACCTGGTGTGAACCGGCGCCGCTTCAGCTCAGACTATGGCTCATCCCTGCGTGACGGGGCCGCAACCCTGGCGCTTGTTTCAGAAACCGGCCTGCGCCAAAGCCTGCTTCCCACCCTGTCAGGTATTTTGGAAAAACATCAGAGCAATATGGCAGCCCCCCATACCAACACACAAGAACAGGCCTGGCTGCTGCTTGCCGCCAACGCTTTATTTGAAGAAGCCAAGAGCTATCAGCTCGATTTGAATGGCACGCGCCATACCGGTACCTTGATCAAAAGCCTGGCGAGCGATGATTTGCTAAACCCCTATCAAGTCACCAATATGGGGGACGCCAATGCACGCGCGACCATCACCATCACTGGTTCGCCGCAGACCCCAGAGCCACCGCGCGCCAATGGCTTCACGATTTCACGCGAATATTTCACCTTGGCTGGTGAAAAGGTCGATCCCTCAAGGGTCGCGCAAAACACCCGGCTGATCACGGTCATCAAAGTGCATGAAGGCAAGCCAATCGGCGGTCAGATCATGATCTCTGATCCCTTGCCCGCCGGTTTTGAAATCGACAATCCGCGGCTTGTCTTCTCGGCTGATCTATCCGCCCTGTCATGGCTGGAAAAATCAACGCCCAAACATGTGGAGTTCCGGGATGATCGGTTTCTCGCCGCTTATGATCTCAAAAAAGGCAATGCCAGCTCGATCACCACCGCCTATGTGATCCGCGCGGTAGCTCCTGGACGTTATACCCATGGTCCAGCCAGCGTCGAAGACATGTACCGCCCCGAGCGCGTCGCAAGCACGAAAAGCGGTTTCGTGGAGGTCGTCAATGGTAAATAAGTCCCTGAAGCTTGCGAGTAAAATTGGCGGACTACTAATAATTACCGCCTTGCTCGCAGCTTATGGAACCATCAAGCTCGCCACTCAGAAAATGGGTCCACTGTCTCTTGCCAAGGCCGACGATCTCTCAACCATCGTGCTGGATCGCCACGGCGAACTATTGCGCGCGTTCACCACCAAATCGCAGCGCTGGCGCTTGCCGGTTCAACCCGAAAAAGTTGATCCCACTTACTTGAAGCTCTTGCTAAACTATGAAGACAAACGCTTTTATGGCCATAAAGGAATTGATTTTCTGGCCAGCTTGCGCGCACTCAAGCAGCTGGTCTTCAATGGGCGCATCATCTCTGGCGCCTCCACCCTCACCATGCAGGTGGCGCGCCTGCTGGAGCCTCGCGACAAGCGCACCTTGGCTGCCAAATTTCGCCAGACGATCAGAGCCCTTGAACTTGAACGTCAATTTTCAAAACGTGAAATCTTGTCGCTTTATCTCCGCCTTGCCCCCTTTGGCGGTAATCTGGAAGGGGTTCGCGCCGCGTCGCTGGCCTATTTTGGCCGCGAACCTCGTCACCTGTCGCTGGCTGAAGCCGCGCTACTGGTGGCGCTCCCACAATCTCCCGAAATGCGCCGCCCTGACCGGCGCCATAAACGCGCCCAAAAAGCCCGTAACCGCGTCTTGATGCGTGCTGTAGCAGGCGGTGTCATATCGCTGGCAGCCGCCAAACGCGCCATGCTGGAAGCTGTACCAGATAAGCGCTTGAGCTTTCCAAAGCTTGCGCCACATCTGGCGCAAAGCGAGAATAAATCTTGCCCGGCCAAAAGCATTCACCGCTTGACCATCGACAAGGGCTTGCAGCAACGCCTGCAGTCACTGGCCTTGACCCATGCTGCAAGACTTGGTGACAAACATTCGCTGGCCATCCTCGCCATTGATCATAAAAGCGGAGAGATACGTGCCTATGTCGGCTCCCCCAATTTCCTGGAAGAGCGGTTTCATGGTCCCATCGATATGATCAAGGCGGTACGATCTCCCGGCTCCTCACTCAAACCCTTTATCTATGGGCTGGCATTCGAAGAAGGGCTGGCCCATCCGCAAACCCTGATTGATGATGTGCCCACCCGCTTTGGCCACTATAAGCCAAAGAATTTTGATGACAGCTGGAGCGGCACGTTAAGCGTCGCCAGGGCGTTGCAATTATCCCTCAATATTCCTGCGGTCAAACTGCTGGACAAGGTGGGGCCGGCCCGCATGTTTGCCCGTTTTCGCCAGATCGGCGTTGATCTCAAAACGCCCATTGGTGCCAAACCAAACCTCTCGATGGTGCTGGGCGGCCTTGGCATAACAGTGCAGGACCTTGCCCGTTCTTATGTGGGACTGGCGCGCGGCGGTGAGATGATTGATCTGAGCTGGCGCAAATCAATTGATCAGCAAAGCAGGCGCGGCACCGGTGTGCGCTTGATGAGCGAGCAGGCCGCGTGGCAGGTTGGCAATATTCTGGCCAATGCCCCACCTCCAAAAAATGCCCGCAAAGGTCAGATCGCTTATAAAACCGGCACTTCTTATGGCTATCGCGATGCCTGGGCCGCCGGCTTCGATGGCAAAACCACCATCATCGTCTGGGCCGGGCGCCCCGATGGCACGGCCAGCCCCGGCCTCACAGGAAGAACCGCGGCAGCGCCCGCCTTGTTCAACGCCTTTGAGCAGCTGGGCCGCCCATTGGCACCTCTCGCGCCGGCACCAAGTGGTACCTTGATGGCCCATTCGTCCGCAGACCTCCCCGCCACCATGCGCCATTTCGAGCGTGTCGATACGCAATTTGCGGAACGCGCCGCTCTTAATCCGCCCGTAAAAATTGCCTTCCCGCACAATGGTTCACAGCTGGCACTTTCCCTCAATCAAAACGGCCATTTCGAATTTTTGGCCATGAAGGCGGAAGGGGGCAAACTGCCCCTGACCTGGATGATCAATGGCGCCCCTATCAAGGCCAACCGCGCCCGGCGCACAACCTTTTGGAAACCCAATGAAAAAGGTTTTGTGCGGCTTGGCGTACTGGATGCGCTGGGCCGCGCCGATAGTGTGCTGGTGCGGGTAGAGTAGGATCGGGGTGATGCGATTAATCCCCCGGCGGCTGCTAATCTCACTATTGCTTTTGTGGATTGTCCTGCTCAGCGCCTCAGCGTCGCTATTGCGGTTCAATAAATATGAGGGATCAGCGACCCCAATTGTTGACTGCGACACTGATAGCGAATTGGTATTTGTGCTGTTTGCAGCACTGATCTGGGTAAGTTCGATCCTGCTTTGCATCTGGGTATGGCGGGCAAATCCCCGATTTCCCCGTTGGCTGGCCCTTGTTGCCATCGCAATTGCGCTACTGGCAAGTGGCAACGCCGCGTTCAGAACATCCCAGCTGATCAGCCACAATGTTTTGGTCAAAGCCTTTTGCGCAACCATTATTCCGATGATCAATAAAATACCGGTAGTCCAAAGAAATTTTCATGAAATGTCAAAACAAACGCCCAGGCGGCAATAGCTACGAACGGTACCAGCCAACCCATTTCCCGAATTCCAGGCAGGATTTTCTGGCGACCTGAAATAATGGCGGCGAACGGCAGGTTTGAGGTCTCAGCCAGCACTTGTTGCCAACGCTCCCCGCCAATTAATCGCGCCCGCCTTTTGTCGATGGGCCAAGTCCCAAATAGCGCCAAAAGCAAGAAATAACCAAACAAGGAGAGACCGGCTGGATCGGCATTATTCAACATATGTATGGCGGACCACAAAACCAGCGACCACAAGAAGGGATGACGGGTAATGCGCAGAACACCAAAGATGGCGCCTTGCTCGCGCAGGACCGTTTCAGCCGTCAACAAGATAGGAGGTTTGCGAATGAGGGCGGCGGCAAACAGCCAAAACGCTGTCAGCATCAAAACGGCACTCAGAACGCGCACGCTGGGGGAGGTTACAAAATAAGCGCCGCTATGTTCGGCGCGCCAAAAGGCGATGAACAGCCAAGCGAACATGACCAGCGAGATCACCGAATAGGCTGACAGGAAAGCCGTTCTTCCAAAACGCTTGATTGCCACTGCGCGCAAACTTGTTGAGGGAACCGCGTGAAAGAGCGTGAATACTATTATTGAGCACCAGAGTTCGATCATTATTTTGTGTCTTGCTATCGGCCTTTTTCTTGGGTTTGCTGCCCTTGTTATCCTTGGCTTTCGAAGCAGCAGCACTCGTATCGGCTGCTTTTTTTATATGAACCTTTTCAGGCTCAACAGCCTCTTCAATCTGCTTTATATCGAGTTCGTCTGTTTCTTCCTTGTCATACGTCAACGTACCCCATTCCAGCGCCTTATAATCGAAACCATGCTCCACCGTTGGCTTGACGATCTTGAAATAGGGCGACAGGTCAAAATCGCGCGGCGCAAACAGGCTGTGATGGCGTATATGCAAAATTTCACGCCGCGTATAGGAGCCA
>JAJRQA010000069.1 GCA_024280475.1 Alphaproteobacteria bacterium | reverse complement strand
GGAGGAGAGATTTGAACTCCCGACACGCGGATTATGATTCCGCTGCTCTAACCAACTGAGCTACTCCGCCATATCTCTAAAGAGATCATAGCCTATTAGAAAAGTGGGGCTGGATTGTCAACCCGATAAAAACAAAAACTGGTGGTTCAGCGGGCTTTTGAGTGGTCAAGTGAAACAGAGCGAGTTTGGAAACTTGAGACCGCCCACGCCAAAAAAGGCGCGACCATCGTCACGCGCCCTCTCACAGAGCGTTTAGAGACCTGCCTGAGCGGTCGAGGCGGTATATTGCGTGGCGGCATGAGTAGTTGAGCGTTGCTTGTCGCTTCGCGCCATCTCATCAGCAAGTTTGGTGAAACTCAGTAATTTAAACAGACCAAACGGATGCACATCGTGACTTTCACGCAATTCCAGCTCATCACAAACCATCACACGATCAACGGGAAATTCAGGATTCCACAAACCGGTCGATTTGAACGATGCCATCTTTTGCTCAAGCCATCCACGCAGACCTTCATCGGTGCTGAAATGATTGACCAGCAGCACTTCACCGCCAGGAGCACACACCCGCTGCAGCTCTCGCATCACGGCAACCGGGTCAGGAACCACGGTCATGACAAACATGGCAACCACAGTATCAAAGCTGTTATCGGGAAAATCCAGATCAGAGGCGTCCATAACCAGAAGGTCATCAACATGGGTCAAATTCTTGTTTTGCACCTTATCCTGTGCTTTTTCCAGCATTTCGGGAGAAAGATCAATACCGGTGACTTCCAGGTCCGTGCGGTAATGCGGCAGGGAAAGACCCGTTCCGACACCGACTTCCAGAACCCTTCCAGCTTTCGAATTATTGATATGCTTGACTGCCCGCATGCGACCGGCGCGGACCATAATACCAAAGGTCTGATCGTAAACGGGAGCCCACAACTTATAGGCATTACGCACTGTTGATGTGCTTAATGGCGCGTTTGATTCTGACAATTCTTAACTCCCTATCCATGGCTTTGCAAATATTCAACAATACCAGACACCAGGTGACCGCTTGCCTTTACAGTGCCAGTATAGGACACCATTTGCCGTTATTCATGCCTCGCCAAGTCAAAAACCATCAGCTTTTGGACAGGACAAACCGCGAATACTCTATGTACTCGATTTTTACACTGTTTTAAAGTGCTAACGATGTCGCATTACCGCAAAAATGTGCCCAGAACTTGATTATTCCTTGGATTTCGTCTTTTTTCCACAATTTTAAGTCTCAAGTCACAGAGGCATGCGCAATCCAGCCGCCTCCCAAAACACGCGATCCCGCCTTGTTTTTCTCGTAAAAAACACATGCCTGCCCCGGAGAAACACCAAAATCTCCTTTGTCGAGGGTCACAAGAAGCTGGCCTTTTTCCATAAACAGTTTTGCGGGCGCCGGCTCCCTTGTCGAACGGATACGCACCCGAAGATCCAGCCCATCGAGGGGCAGTTCATCGAGCGGCACATCACCAAGCCAGTTGACATCACGAAGGGCAATAAGATTGACCAACAGGGCTGCGCGCGGCCCGACCTGCACAATATTGCTTTGTGCATCGAGCTTGATCACGAATAATGGCTCTCCCACCGCCACTTTCAAACCACGCCGCTGACCGATGGTATAATGGATGATGCCTTCATGGCGTCCCAATACCCGGCCATCAATATGGACGATATCACCGGGACGCACAGCACCGGGGCGCAGACGCTCTATGATATCGCCATATTTACCGTTTGGCACAAAGCAGATATCCTGACTGTCGGGTTTGTCGGCAACCGTCAGGCCAAAGGCGAGTGCCAGACGCCGGACAGAGGACTTGTGCAAGCCTCCAAGCGGGAAGCGCAACTGGCGCAACTCACTGGCCTGCGTGGCGAACAAAAAATAGCTCTGGTCCCGGCTGTCATCAATGGCCGTATGCAGATGCCAGTTGGCGTTCGCACCAGCTGGATCATCTGGACGGCTCCGCACATAGTGCCCCGTCGCCATCACCACACCACCCAGATCGCGAGCAGCTTTGAGCATGTGATTAAATTTAACTTCCTTATTGCACAATATACATGGCACCGGGGTCTCTCCCGCGAGATAGCTGTCGGCAAACTGTTCCATCACATCATTGGAGAAGCGACTTTCATAGTCGAGCACATAGTGGGGAATATCATGGGCCGCGCAAATCGCCCGGGCATCGCGAATATCAACCCCGGCGCAACAGGCTCCAGGCTTTTTGACCGCTTCCCCATGATCATAGAGCTGCAAGGTGATGCCAACGACATCATATCCCCAATATTTGAGAAGCACCGCGCTCACCGAGCTGTCGACACCCCCCGACATGGCCACGACCACTCTTTGTGAACCCGCTGGCTCATCAAGGCATAGCGCCGCACGAGCAAGCTCAAGCTCGCCGCGCAGCTCGTCATCAAGGACAATATCAAAATCAATCTGGTTCATAGGGACAATATAAGCACGAATGTTAAAATTGGAAACAGCTGGTCATGCGCCTCGGCAAATATGGCCTTTCGAGCGGAAAATACTGCCCACTAGCGACCTGCAAATATTGCCTTACCCCCTTGCCAGATCTACGCTAACCCGCGTATTTACGACTATTTTTAGTAATTCTCGAAATGGCCCCTGCCTTGCAATTAAAATTTTCACGTAGCGTTATGGTTAATTTAGCAAGGGTCAGTTGTTCGTAAGGTCGGCTGTAAAATTAGATGGTAAATGCTCATTCGCTCGCCCTCTTGAATGCGAGCACCTCACCAGTTAATGCAAGTACTGCAGGTTGTAAAAATTGCCCAGGGTCATCAGAACCAGTTGACGCTCCCTCTTTTGCATCCCTGCTGGACGCACAAACAAATGAAGGCAGTCTCTTGAGCAATCAACGACCATCTGAAAATGTTCAGGCAAGCGGCTTGATTGCGGCTTCGCCAGAAACCTTGCCTGCTGCCTTACAGGCGCTGGCCGCAAATGACGCGCTTCCCGTTGACGAAACGGATAATATTGCCCCAGCCCCCTTAAAACCAGATGCATTGGCGGCCGATCTCATCGCCGAACCAGCGAGCCCAGAGGGGCAAAGCCATCCCTTGCCAAATTTTGCTGACAATCTCGATGCCATCGTTGGCCGGATCGACCCTCCTGCCACAACAGGCCCCAGCGGGATAGCTCGCCCAGACCAGCAGCCGGGCATTACGCAAGACAATCTGGCAGGCTCAATCGCCACTTCCCCCAACACCATCGTTGCGCAAGATAATCTGGCTCAGCCAGCTACCGCTGAGAACCAGGCTCCCGTAGCGCAGCTCAATCCTGTCGGATTGACCACAACTGGAGAGGAGCCGTTCGCGACTCCAATTGCGACTGTCGCAACAGGTAAAGGGGTCGCAGCGCAAAGCGACATCACGCCAATCAATCAGCCAGCTGAAACACCGCTGGTCTTCAAGGACAATGCTCAATCAGCCGCTCCGCTCCCTCATTCGGCCGCCGAGCAAGTGCTTGCAAAAGCCAACATCACGACCGATGATACCCTACTCGCTCGCCCAGCCATTGAAGCAAAAGCTGGCGCTGTTGCGACTAAATCAAATGGCGAAGCAACCCCTGCCCCCCAGAATGCGGGCCCGGCGCAAACCAATCCGAATGGAAACGCAGCCCCTGACGCTATTGCTGCCAACAAAGCCCCCGCCAATGCTGGTGCACCTGTGATCGAGGGCCCCGCGCCGACAAAAATCGAGAGGAACGCTCCCTTGACACAAGCCATCTCGACGACACCTGAAGTGTCCGCGTCCCCTGACGAAGCAACTAGCCCCACCTCATTGATGCAAAGATTAAAACCGCTGGCACAAGCAGCCTTCTCGTTTCAAGGCATGGAAAACACTCAAAACAATGCCAAAACAGTTGACGGAATAGTGCCGGCCATATCAATGATGGCAGCCGGTGATTTGGCCCGCCCTTCTGGCATCACCGGCCTTACATCGACCTCTGGCAATCCAGCTTCGCCACAAGTACCGCTCAATAATATTGCCGTACATATCGCCTCACAGGCCAGTGCAGGCCATCAGCGCTTTACTATCCGTCTGGACCCGCCAGAACTCGGGCGCATTGATATTCGTCTCGAAATTGGCCGCGATGGTCAGACCTTGACCCATCTTGCCGTCGAGAAACCAGAAACACTCGATCTGTTGCGACAAGATTCACGTCAACTCGAGCGCGCTCTTAATAATGCTGGCCTCGATAGCCGCAATGGATCGCTAAGCTTTTCCTTGAAGGATGACAGTCAAGGCAAGCAACAAGCTGGATCCTCTCAATCTGATGGGACGCCAGATGCCGACGAGAACCACATTGAGCAAGAAGGGGACGAGCCGGTCATTACCAGAACACTCAATATGAACTCCGGCCTCGATATAAGCATTTAATCGCCGCGTCAGCATTTGAGGCTGCTTAAAAACTGTTGAACATGAGACAATAATCCTGACCAGAGCCATGGCCCTTGCAGGAAAAAGCCAAGGAAAACCAATATGGTTGATATCAGCGCCGCCATTGCCACTGCCAAACAAACCATCGCCAGCGGATCAAGTTCTTCAGTAACTGGTGCCAAGACGGTTGACGAAAACTTTGATACCTTCTTGACGCTGCTAACAACGCAGCTGCAAAATCAGGATCCGACAAAACCGCTCGATACCAACGAGATGACCCAACAGCTGATCCAGTATTCAGAGGTCGAGCAGCTCTTGCAATCCAACAAGAAGCTTGAAGCCTTGCTCAGCCTGTCAGCCGCCAATGCTTCGCTTTCCGTCATTAGCTATGTAGGCAAGGAAATCAACACTGCAGGTGCCACAACCACACTTGCCAATGGGTCCGCCAATTGGGGGCTCAATATCCCCGCAGGCAGTGAGGATGTCACCTATGTGATCAAGGATGCCAATGGGGATGAAGTATTTTCTACAAATGGTGCTCTGAGCACAGGCGATGGCAGTTTCTCCTGGAACGGTACAACCTCTACCGGAGGTACGGCTGGACCTGGCAATTATACCTTGAGCGTCACAGCCAGAGATGCCGCCGAAAACCCGGTCCCCGTCAAGGTTTCCGTACGCGGCATCGTCGATGGGGTCGACATGAGCGGCGATATTCCCATCCTGCTGGTCAACGGAGCGCGTTTCAATGTCGATGATGTTACGGAAATCCGCAACAGGGCCTAACCCCAAAAGCGCTTGTCGATCGATAAATGAGCGCACCGGCGATGGTTTTTTAACATTGCCTGAAATTTACATAAGTGATTTATAAATCAGTGCCTTATTGCGCTGATCTATGCTTTACAGCAAGTTAATCAGTGCCCATCGTATCAACACGATACAGTTTCGGCACAGATTTTCCCAGCTGTTAAGGTCTGCGTTCACGCGATCTTTAAACAGTGCTGCCTATACTACCCCTTCGTAAATGAGTAATACCACTGAGCGCCTTTGTTTGAGGACCTTGCTTATCGTGACATCGTCACTGATTTGGTTCGATGGTATATATGGTCTTGATTTTTAGTAGTGAGTAACATGACCGAACAGTATAGAGCGGGCGCTAAATTTGTCATTGGCCCGGATGGCAGTCCTTTGAGTATTGCAGATCTTCCTCCTGCAAATACCCGTCGCTGGGTGACCCGTCGCAAGGCCGAAGTGGTCGCTGCGGTACGTGGTGGCCTTCTTTCGCTAGAAGATGCCTGTGATCGATATCGCTTGTCTGTTGAGGAATTCCTTAGCTGGCAGCGTACATTGAGTTCTCATGGTGTCAAAGGTTTACGCACAACGCGTATTCAGGACTTGCGAGCGCGGCCAACTATAAAATAAATTCAAATCGCAAAAAAAGTGGTTGTTCCTTCAGGAACGATTTATCTTTTTGCGGCATGATCATACTTACGGAATTCGGACAGGCTTTGTTTTTGCGTTCCTGTCCAATGAGCGGGTGTCCTTTGCGTATTTTACCTCCATTAAATACGCTTAGACACCCGTTTTGCATTCGTGCATAACACCCCACACACCCTTCCCTTTCGACATTCCTCACCAATACTCACAATCTGCGCTCACCCACCACTTGTGCTGGCCGTGATCGCGGTCAGCAATCGCATGGCAAATTTCCAATTTTACTCGGCAATTTCTTCCTATTGTTAATCCCCTATTTACCGTTTTAGCGGTAAATTTTGCCTATGGCTGCTTTTCAATCTGCCTTGTCATCGAGCCATATTGAAAAGCAGCTCTTTAAAAGGGTTTCTGCACCTATTCGCGAGCCCTTTTTTTGATGCAACACGAGCCAACAACCGATTATTGGAACCACAGTGAACTCAATTACCCAATTCATCAATACCATCGGCGCAGCAAGAATAGCGGCAATGGGCGCCGTTGCAGCGGGGCTCATTGGCTTTTTTGTCTATTTGATGATGCAACTTTCAGCGCCAACCATGTCGGTTCTGTTTTCTGATCTCGAATTTGATGACAGTCTGGGAGTGATCAAAAAGCTGGAAGGCCTGAACGTTCCCCATCAGGTGCGCCAGAATGGTGCCGTTATTCTGGCACCCAAGTCCCGCATCCTTCGCTTGCGAATGGACCTGGCTGAAGAAGGACTACCGACCGGTGGTGCTGTTGGCTATGAAATATTTGACAAGACCGGATCGCTCGGCACCACCAGCTTTGTACAAAATATCAATCATGTGAGAGCCCTGGAGGGTGAACTCGCTCGGACCATCCGTTCCTTGCGCCGTGTCATACGTGCGCGCGTGCATCTGGTCATTCCCAAACGCAAAATATTTTCTCGTGAAAAAATTCTGCCGACCGCATCCATCATCCTCAAAACGAGGGGCAGCCTGGAAAGTACGCAAATTGCCGCGATTCAGCATCTCGTTGGTTCCGCCATTGAAGGCCTGCAGCCCACTCGCGTATCGATTGTCGATGATACTGGCCGTCTGTTGGCCAGCGGAGGCGAGAACGATAGCGGGCTGATCGGCGCCAAGGCAGATGAGCGAACGCTTGGTGTGGAAACCCGCATGCGCAAGAAAATCAAAGAAATGGTGTCTTCCGTAGTCGGGAAAGACCGGGTTCGCATCAGGGTGACAGCAGAACTCGATTTCAACACCATCACCCAAACCTCTGATCGCTTCGATCCAGATGGGCGGGTGGTGCGCTCCACGCAAAGCCGCGAAGATAGCTCAAACTCGTCAAGATCTACGAATAATCAAGGCGTTTCCGCTGGTACAGAACTGCCGGGCGCTGATGCCACAGGTGCTGGCAGCGATAAAGACACCGAGGGCAGCAAGAAAACCGAAGAGATCGTCAATTACGAAATTTCACGTACGACGAAGACCCAGACTTTTGAAAGTGGTCGCCTCAAACGTTTGTCCGTCGCCGTTCTGGTGGATGGTGACTACATCGTTGGTGCAGATGGCAAACCGGTCTACAAGGAGCGGTCTCAACAAGTGCTCGACAAGATCAGCGTGCTGGTCAAAAGCGCCATGGGCTTTGATAAAATAAGAGGTGACTTGCTGCATGTTGTTAATCTGAGATTTGCGCAAGCTGGCGAAGTCACAGAAATCAAAGAAGTTGAGGGCGGATTTTTCGATCTCGCCAAGGCTGACTATTTCCATATCGCCGAGCTAGCCATTTTATTCATCCTCTCGAGCCTTGTTTTATTGTTTGTCGTGCGTCCCCTTGTGCGCCGGATTATTACTCCTGAAGAAACTTTTGCGGACGAACAGCTTGTGTTGACTACTGATGAGAATGGCAATCATGTCTTCGTCAATGGAGATGGTCAACCTTTGCTTGAGGGCGCTGATCCTCTTGCGCTTGAGAACCAAACAAACGAAACCGCCGACGTCATCAAAAATGCCCGCATCAGTGGGGATATTCAAGCCTCGGCGGTTCAGGAAATTGGGGCAATCGTTGACAGCAGTCCAACCGATTCTGTTGCTGTCCTTCGCCAATGGATGGATGCAGATGACGTCCCGGTCGCCATCGCTGCTGTGGAGGCTGCATAATGGAAACCGCTAATGAACAAGAGCTTTCGACCGGTCTCTACAATCCAGCCGATGAATTCGACAGCCTGACAGGTGTTGAGAAATCAGCGATCTTCATGCTATCCCTTGGTAGAGACTATGGCCAGCCGATCTGGAAAAAGCTTGATGATGGAGAGGTCGCTGAAATATCGCAGACGATGGCTCAGTTGGGAAATATCCGCCCTGAACTGATCGAATATATTTTCAGTAATTTCATCTCGCAAATGTCTATCTCTGGATCCATCCACGGCAATTATGAAACCACAGAACGCTTATTGTCCGAATATCTTCCAGAAGATCGACTGACTTTGATCATGGAAGAAATCCGCGGGCCTGCTGGTCGCAACATGTGGGAAAAACTCTCAAATGTGAGTATTCCTGTTTTAACCAATTATCTCAAAAACGAGTACCCCCAAACCGTTGCCGTGATCTTGTCGCGCATTGCCACCGATCATGCCGCCGGGGTCCTTGGCAATCTGCCAGACGAGCTGGCAATGGAAGTGGTGCAGCGCATGTTGGCCATGGAACCCGTGCAGCGAGAAATTCTCGGCAAAATAGAAGATACGCTACGCTCCGAATTTATCAGTAATCTGGCGCGCTCCCGTCAGCGCAACTCCCATGAACTGATGGCTGAAATTTTTAATAATTTTGATCGCCAGACCGAAAACCGGTTCATCGGAAAACTCGACGAAATGGATCGTGAAGCATCGGAACAGATCAAGGTGCTGATGTTCACATTCGATGATCTTGCCAAGCTCGACAATGTCTCGGTGCAGGCTTTGTTGCGCCAGATCGAAAAACCAGACCTGACGCTGGCGCTCAAGGGAACATCTGAAAACATCCGCGAATTCTTCATTGGCAATATGTCAGAGCGCGCTGGCACCATGCTGCGCGACGATCTCGAAGTCATGGGACCTGTTCGTCTGAAAGAGGTCGATGATGCCCAGAACCTGATGATCAATACGGCTAAATCCCTGGCTGATCGGGGCGAGATCGTCATCTCCAAAGGGGGAGGCGATGATGAGCTGGTCTATTAATGATCACAGGTGCCACCTGACGATCCAATTGGCTCCCTCACTCTTTGAACCATCAATAAAAACAATTACATTTGCAACCTTGGTGAACCTATTATGAGCACGCCCGCGAAATTCATGTTTGATACGCTGCTGGATGCCCCGGCAGCCCCTCCCCCCATCGCCTATGATGAGGTGGAGCAACTGAAACTGGACCACGCCCAGGAGCTGGAACGTGCCAAGGCGCAAAGCTTTGAAGAAGGTCTTAAAGCTGGACGTCTAGAAAGCGACGAAACTTTAGAGCACGAACTGTTTAAAAAGCTCGACCAACTGATCCAGAACAAAGAGACGCTTCAAAGCGAAATCGATACAGATCTGAGTGAGGCTCGCTCCGCATCCCTGCTGCTCGCCATGACGATCGCCAACAAGCTGGCAGGCAGCTTGCTGGTCCGGCACCCCCTTGAGCATATCGAGATGTTTTTTCGCCAAAGCCTGTCAATGTTGCCTGATAAGACAGAACTACGCTTGCATGTCGCCCCTCACCTGGCAGAGGCACTGCAAACGCGCCTTGAAGCTGTGATGGAACGCAATGGCCAGGAAAGTGCCCTCGTAACGGTAGAAGACGAGACCATTGAGGGCGTGAATTGCCGCCTGACCTGGACGCAAGGTGGCATCGAGCAAAATACCGATAAATTATATGCTGATATCGAACGACTGATTGAAACCTGCCTGTATTCAGATGCTGACACAGCAGAAAATGAACCAGCAGATAAACCAGAGAGTATGATCCAATGACCACCGAGATCACAAATCCTCCCCCTGAGGTTGAGGAGCTGCAAAACCCGGATCCAAAGCTGGCGCTTAACGAGTTCAGCGAAGCATTGGCTGATGGAGATATTCCCGCAACCCTCGATCCACAGACGCCTTCGCCTGGCTCTGGTGACGCCGCCGGTCTGGAAGCGCTTTACGACATTCCCGTCAATATCACAGTCGTGCTGGGACGGACCCAAATCGAAGTGACAGACCTGCTTGCTCTTTCCAAGGGCGATGTGGTTGAGCTGGACAGAAAAGTCGGCGAAAGCGTTGATATTCTTGTCAATAACCGCCTTGTGGCACGTGGCGAAGTCGTTCTGGTTGAAGAACGGCTTGGCATCACCATGACAGAAATCATTCGTAGCAATCAGACCGGCTAATTCCCGTACTTTGCGCCTGCGACCTCTTGATAGAATAAACAATAAATGAAGTTGGAGACCTTAGATGAGATTGATGATTGTTGGCAGCCTGAACGGGAATCTCACCACGGCCACAAAAATGGCTATGGACCGCGGCGCAAAAGTATCACATGCTCCCTCGATCGAAAGCGCCATGATGGAGCTGCGCTCGGGAAACGGAGCCGATCTGCTGATGGTCGATGTGGCTTTTGATATTGCCGATCTGGTGCAGCGCCTTGCCAACGAACATATTCATGTGTCTTTAGTGGCTTGCGGTGTTGACGCCGATAGCACTGCTGCGGTCAATGCCATTCGCGGCGGAGCGCTTGAATTTATTCCCCTGCCTCCTGATCCAGATCTCATCGCCGCAGTCCTTGAAGCGGTTTCCACCGATAAATGCGATATGATCTATCAAGATCCAAGCATGCAAACTGTCATTGACCTCGCCGGACAGATCGCGGCGTCCGATGCCAGCGTGCTGATCACTGGCGAGTCTGGGACCGGCAAGGAAGTGATGGCCAAATTCGTCCATCAAAATTCCAAACGCTCCACTCAGCCCTTTATCTCCATCAATTGCGCGGCCATTCCTGAAAACCTGCTTGAATCAGAGCTGTTTGGGCATGAAAAAGGCGCTTTTACCGGCGCAATGGCGCGCCGTATTGGCAAATTTGAAGAAGCCAATGGCGGCACATTGCTCCTCGACGAGATTTCGGAAATGGATGTACGCCTGCAGGCCAAGCTGCTACGGGCCATTCAAGAGCGGGTCATTGATCGCGTCGGCGGCACAACGCCCGTGAAGGTTGACATCCGTATTCTCGCCACCTCAAATCGTAATCTGGCCGAAGCTGTGCGGGATGGCAGTTTTCGCGAAGATCTGCTCTATCGCCTCAATGTTGTCAATCTGAATATCCCCGCTCTGCGCGAACGCCCCGGGGACATTCTCGCATTGGCCAACTATTTTGCCAAGAAATACGCTGCCGCAAATGGCCAGCCCACGCGCCCCATTTCCGATGGCGCTGCCCAGAATCTCACTAGTAATCCCTGGCCCGGCAATGTGCGAGAGCTGGAAAATACATTGCATCGCGCCGTCCTGTTATCGTCAGGCGACACGATTGAAGCCGATGCCATCCGCATGCCAGATGGCGCGCTGGTCATCAACGCGGCCGCGAACGAAACAGATCACATCGCCGCACAAGCCGCACAAACAGCACAGGCCGTAACCCAGTCACTGGTGGGCCAGACCGTCGCCGAAGTTGAGCGCGATCTCATTATCGATACTTTGCATCATTGCCTTGGTAATCGCACCCATGCCGCCACAATTTTGGGCATCTCGATCCGCACCTTGCGCAACAAACTCAATCAATACACAGGTGATGGCATTGTCATTCCCAAACCAGGCGAAATGCGCCCGGTGATTTAATAGCCGCGAGATCTAAGAGGGCTTATAGCCCTCCTCGCCCCAGTGGCTGATCGAGGAGCGCCGAAGCTTTGGTTCTTTTTCGATCCCCATGCCATAATGAGCAGCCAGGCGATCAAGCGCGATGAGCAAAATCAGCTTGCCAGATCTGCGGGGCCAGCCGCGAGCCTTTTCAGCATCGCACAGGCCCATTTGAAAACAGCAGATATCGAGCAGTATATCTGATAGATCGCTCCCCACTTCATCAATGGCGGCACGCACTCTTTGTCGTGCGGCCAGGCGGTTGTCTGATATTTCGATCCCTGCTCCTGGCGCACCTCGCCTTTGCCCGCCAATTCCCGGCTCCGACCAGCTCGATGTCATGCGCGGCATCATACCTGCAAACTGGAAATCTTGCGCCAGTCGCTCTCCCGCCGCAAATTGCAATTTTGAAATCATGGGTTCGCCGCAAGCGTCCTTGCGTCTTCGTAACCAGCCAAGCGGCGAGGAGCGATCATTGACAGTGACGGCGCTTTCCTCTCCATCGATTGTGCGCTGACATTTTGTGCGGCTTTGATGTTGCGCGGCAAACGGGTCGGTCCCTGCCAGCAAACGCTTCAACGCCAGGCGGCCATTGTGACCAATCACCCAACCTTTTTTAGAGCGCGTAAACAAGCCGCGCTTCAACACCTGTTCAACCAGATCCTTGTCTGGGGCAAGAATAGTCGAGCTGCTTGTCTCCAATAGAATAAAAACACGATAGCCAGATGCTGATCCGCGTACCTTGTTCTCTTGCAGCAAATACGCACCCTCTCGTGACATAGCTCGCAACAGCTTTTTGAGTTGTTTGACGCCAGTGCTTCTGGCCATCCCAATGCTCATGCCTTGCACGCGACTTGTGGGCCAACATAGGAGCCAATAATTGGCGTATGCGATTGGCTGACAGTCGCAAACAGATCCATCTGGCATGCAATGGCGCTTTCGAGATGGGACAGCGAGCGGTCAAAGATCAGATCATCGCGCGCATCTTCAACCAGCGCGCAACCATGCGCGACGGTGGTGCGGTCGCGGCCAAACAGGCGCCCCACTTCGCTTAGCGAAAGCCCCCCGACCGTATGCGCCAGATACATCGCAACCTGGCGGGCAAACGCGATGTTTTTGCGCCCTCTGTTACGCGCAACAAGCTGGGCATGATCGACTTCGTAAACAAGGGCCACCATATCAAGCAAAAATCGATGCAAAGCCCTGTGAGCCAGATTTGGTTGGTGATGAGAAGTTTGTGGTATCGAGCGCTGATGCAAGGAATTGCCATCGCCCGATCGCTCTGTTTTCGATCTGTTATTGGCTGAATTTGGGGAGTTGGATACTTGTACAAGCGCGGCCATTTTCATTTGATTGTCCTAACTAATATTTTTCTTCAAAGGCTCCCCACCATGCAACTCGTAAATAGGATTATATTCCTTTTATTGAATAATAATCAATACTTACCCCCCTGCGGATAAGTTATTTATACGTATATAGATAATTATTCCCTATATTATGCGGTATAGTTGGCTATACTGATAAGATATGCCAGTTCTAGATTATAGGAATTTATCCCCATACCGCACTTCTATGTGATGATCCAACCATCACAAGAGGGAAAATAACATGATCACGCAGGGTAAAAACACCAACAACCCGTATGCCAAAATGGCTGGCGAGGGCGCCAAGCACTATCAGCGCTCTCGCCATCTGCCGGCCTTGCTGGCTCTATGGCCATCTGAACTCGAAAATATGAGCACCAAGGGCACAAAACGCATAATCAAACAGTTGGAGATCGCCCTTATGGCCGAGCGTCGACGCGGTCGCGCTCGCCACTGGTGCTATGATCTCAACCGCCATTTGGCACTGGTATCTGCACTGAAGGGC
Organism: Alphaproteobacteria bacterium; assembly: GCA_024280475.1. Lineage (GTDB taxonomy): Bacteria > Pseudomonadota > Alphaproteobacteria > Rhizobiales > JAKIUO01 > JAKIUO01. Next base: position 45,938 of record JAJRQA010000069.1, on the reverse strand, counting down.
GAAAAGGCACATCTTGCACGTTTGCCTCGATAGCGAAAACAGGCACCAAGGGCTGATAATTTCATAATATCAGGGCTTTGCCCTCACGCTAAATAGCTTCCACATCCTTGCTGTAACGCCCTTTTTGGCTCCCCACCACGAGACCTGGCAAGAGGCTCATGGGGGCTCGCGACCCCTTGATGCCCTGAATAAGAATACGGATCGCAGGGCTGTGCGGGTCGGAATAGACGGGCACAATCTTGAGCGCCCCAAATCGCCCTTTCAACAGCGTTAACAGCTCGGGCAAGGAGTCAGGGCGATGAATAAGGTTCAAACTACCTTTGGGCGCTGCCATCGCCGTCAAAAAACGGATCCATTGCGCCAGCTCACCCCCCTGCAGACGGTGTGCTGCGCTTTTATCCTCGCTTCCACAAGAACGGGAGCGATCGGTACGGTAAAAAGGAGGATTGGCCACCACATGGGCATAACTCTGGGTCTCCAGGCCCGTTTGCGGCAGCTCCCCCAGGGGCTTGATCAGGTCTGCTTCAATGATAGAGACACGCGCTTCAAGCTTGTTATGCGCTACATTGCGTCGCGCCAGTGCAACAATATCGCTTTGACACTCAATGCCTGTCACTTGCAGATGTGTAAATCTGGTCGCCAGGCACAAGGCAATCGGCGCACATCCACAACCAGCATCCAGCACACGCTCACCAGCTTCTCCCTTGCACGGGACAATGGCTGCCACCAGCAAAGCATCGATCGAGGCCCGCGGCCCCTTACTGGGTTGCTCAAGCGTGAACCGGCCATCAAGAAAAGCATCGAAACTGGTCTCCATAAGCGGTTTTCCGGCCTTTTTGTCTTATTTGGAAATTTCAACCCCGGCTTCAGCAAGCAAGGTGCGCGCCTCCCTCAGCCGGTGCTTTTCGACCATCATGCGTGATTGCAGCACGCCAAGTGAGCCCTCCATAATGCTCATATTCTGATCCAGATGATCAAAGGGAATATTGGCATCAGACAACAGCGAGCGGACAAATGACATAAGAACAATGTCATTACTGCGCAAAAGTTCGATCATTCCTGGCATCCCTCTCAAAATTGTATGCAAATGGGGGCTGGACAGGCGATCCCATACTTCTCTATATCAAATGCGAGAAATGCATTATAACAGATGCAACGTGGTTGAATTCTATCAAACAGTATTCATCGCATATTGTTCAAGGAAAAAAGGGAGATCAGGCTTTGGGTGTTGTCGTTTCATTGGATAAGGCACGCGATTCCGGCCCCGGTCTAAAACCTCTGTTTGACCTGGTTGAAAGCGATATGGGGCGGCTCAATGACCTCATTTTGAGCAAGGCTCACTCCCATGTGGAGATGATCCCCAAACTGGCGCGCCATCTCATTAATTCGGGGGGCAAGCGCTTACGACCCATCCTCACGATCGCCAGCGCTCAAATGTGCGGCTACGATACGGGCGATGACCATATCCCCCTCGCCGCTGCCGTCGAATTCATGCATACCGCGACCTTGCTGCACGATGATGTCGTGGATGAAAGCGATATGCGCCGGGGCCGCACGACCGCGCGCATCTTGTGGGGCAATGAAGCCAGCGTGCTGGTTGGTGACTATCTGCTCGGCCAGGCCTTTAAAATGCAGGTGGATGTCGGCATCATGGATGCCCTGTCGATCCTTGCCAACGCTGCTGCGATCATCGCCGAGGGCGAAGTCATGCAGCTTGCCGCCGCCAAAAACATGGAAACCACCGAAGACGAATATCTGACCATTATCCAATCAAAAACCGCCGCTTTATTTGCCGCCGCATGCGAGCTTGGTGCCGTCGTTGCCGATAAATCAGAGCGCGAACGTGCTGCCCTTCGCTCATATGGCAATAATCTGGGTCTTGCGTTCCAGCTGGTCGATGATGCTCTCGATTATTCCGGCTCCAGCGAACTACTCGGCAAAAATGTCGGTGATGATTTCCACGAGGGTAAAATCACCCTGCCCATCGTACTGTCTTACCGGCGCGGTAGCGCGGACGAGCAAAAATTCTGGAAACGGACCTTGGCAAAAGGCGACGTGCAAGACGGCGATCTGGAACACGCCAATGAGCTGATGAATAAACACAACGCCCTTGAAGACACCATCAAGCGCGCCCAGCATTATGGCGACATCGCCAAGGACGCCATGGCCATTTTTCCAGACAGCAAACACAAATCCGCCTTGCTGGAAACCATCGACTTTTGCGTCTCGCGCAAGCATTAGTCGCAATGCGCTCGCCGCGCGGCGTCCTATGCGGACAGCACCAAAGGCAAGCCCTTGGCCCCCCCAAAATGGGGATGAAAGGGGCTCGTGCTCAAATAGCGCAGCGGTAGCACCAGCAAAAACTCCTTTCCTGCCCGCCGCATAGGCAATTTTCTTGTTTTCTTTAACGCAGCATCGTAGCGACGACCCACCAGTCAGGGTGTTGCGTGCTAATTCTTCGGGCCGCTTGCTTGGCGATATCGAGACTGTCATAGAGGCCAAAACAGGTCGCGCCAGAGCCGGACATACGCGCCAAATGGCAGTTTTCTTCCGCGCCAATTACCGCCAGCACATCCTTGATCACTGGCGCAATACGGATCGCAGGCGCTTGCAGATCATTACCTTGCGTTCGCAACCAGTCAATTATTGAGAGGCGGGAGATATCACCTTGTCTGAAGATCTCATGAGTTACTTCTGGTAAATCATCCAACAGAGCTGGCGCAGAAAGTTTTGTAAAAACCTGTGGTGTTGGAACCTTGACGCCAGGGTTGACAAGTATGGCAGGCAAGGGCGTGAACCCGGTTGCTGTTTGATATAACTCGCCAATACCAGCGATCATCTTGGCCTCTGGTGACAGGCACATGGCCACATCAGCACCAAGGCGCATTGCCATATCTTTGAGATCTTCATCATCACAGGATCGACAGATTTTCTGCAATGCGTTTAATGTTGCAGCGGCGTCAGAAGACCCGCCGCCAATACCAGCAGCTATGGGCAGGTTCTTTTGAAGGATGATCTCTCCGCCAGCACATCCCTCGTTTTCTTTTTGAAAAAGCCGTGCGGCCTGTTCAACAAGATTTTGCGAAGAGCCTTCCCCGCCATTATCCAAATTCGCCGAAAAGGGTCCCGTTATTGAGAGCGACCAATCCAGACCAATATCTGTTAAATCGGCATGCTCTTCTTGCTTGAAAAGCAGCTCATCGGCAATATCAGCAAAAGCCACAAGGCCACCAAGTTCATGATAGCCATCGGGTCGTCGCCCTTTGATGTGAAGGCTTAAATTTACTTTCGCAGGTGCCTTGATGTGCAACTCATGTGCAAAAATCCGATCACTTGCATGGCCCTGCGTAGAACGTACATTCGTCATCACTGACTAGCGCGACAATAAAGGCGGGATAATCAGGCGCAAACCAGGCTTGATCTTGTTGCCTTTCAGCAATCTGCGCTGATTGGCCCGTAATAATTTTTGATGAAACTGACCTTTGCCATAATAGCGCTTGGAAATGGTCCACAGGCTTTCGCCACTACGCACCACATGTACGCGGCGCTCGCCAATGCTCTTGCCAGGACCTGTGCCCTGATCGGTTTGCGAGGCAATGGCCTTTTTCAGCTTGCCTACATTGCCGGGACCAAAAGCCAGCGTCTTGACTGGTTCGAGCTTTTTCATGCCATCCTTGATCTTCGCCTTGATTTTGATGACATCCTTGTCATCAGGTTCCAGGGTCAAGGCCTGTGCCCATTGAAACTGCGCTTCCAGCTTGCGACCGACGCGCCAATAGGCATCTCCCAAATGATCATTGATAACAGGATCATCGGGTTTCAATTCAACGGCACGCTCCAGCTCTTCGGAGGCTTTTTTATAGTTTCCGAGACGAAAATGCGCCCAGCCGAGGCTATCGACGAAATAGCCATCATCAGGTTTCAGCTCAACAGCACGGCGAATAAAGCCCATAGCCTTGTTGAGGTGAAATCCTTGATCAACCCAGGAGTAGCCCAGATAGTTAAGCACCAATGCCTGATCAGGATCCAGCTTGCGCGCTTGCAGCAGATCTTTTTCGGCGCTTGCCCAGTCCTTTAAGCGTTCAAAACAAACGCCGCGCGAATAATAATATTTCCAATGAAATTTGGCTGGTTTCTGCAGTAGATCTATCGCCTTGGTATAATAAACCACCGCTTCGCTATAACGTTTGTGAGCGCGCAAAATATTACCCTGAGCCTCGGCGGCAGTAATGTCATTTGGATAGAGCGCGATCAACTCGTCGAGAATGGCTTTCGCCTCATCAACTTTTTTCAAGGAATTGAGATTAAAGGCGCGGCGCACAGTGGCCCCGGGCCACAAGGGGCTGTCCTTGCCGATTTTGTCATAGATACGGTTGGCCTGTTCGAAATGCTTGGTCTCTTCATAGGCTTCAGCCAACGCCATGCTGGCAAGCGGCAGGTCAGGGCGCAGTCGCAATCCGGCCTGCAGGTAAATCATGCCCAGATCAACACCGCCATCGCCGGTCAGCGCATCGCCAATACCATAATACAGTTCTGCCAGACCCTTGGTCGGTGTCGATGCGATCAACTCAAGTTTTTCGCCGGCCCTCACTCTGGTTTGCAGGTCCACAACAAGCGGATGCCCACCATTGCGCTCAATATGAGTAGCCATCAAGCGAAGGGCCGCTTTGGGCGCGCCGGTTGCCGAGAGATGGCGTACATAACTTTCCATCAACCGCAGGGATCGGGGATCCTTTTTGAACATTCTTTGATAGGTCTTGCGAGCCAGCGAGTGACGTCCGGCCTGATCAGCAATCATGGCGCGGTGATAGTCTTGATAAAATTTTGACCAGTTCATGGCATCAAGGCGATCAATCGCATGAAGCGCTTGCTGGCTCTCGCCCTTGGCCTGATGCAGCCAAGCCTCGACAATAATGCCAATCATCTTGCCAAGTGGTGATCTTTGCTCAGAGCGGGAAAACTGATTTTCGGCTTCGGAAAAATCTTTGTCGACGACTGCCTGCAGCCCAAGCACCATACGTGAAAAACGATGTTTTTCGCCTTTTTTGATGACTTCTCTGGCAAGCTTGGTGCTCTTGTCCCAATTGCCGCGTGCAAGTTCCAGCACAAATGTCTGCTCAAGCAAAATATCACTGCCAGGATCCGCAAGCAGGGCGAGACCGAAATATTTGGCAGCAGCATCATGATCGCGTAGCCCGCGTGCCACTCGTCCAGCCAGGTAATTGCCAAGGAGGTTATCATTGGCACCTTGCGTGCGCCGAACAATGCGGTGCTCCGAGCGCACCCCATATTGATCTTTTATGACATCGGGGTTCATAGCCTTTTGCGCATCATCATTTTTTGTCGGCGCCTTTGCTGGCTTATCGACAACAGGCACATATCCAGGTGGTGGTATATTGTCCGGGACAACAATACGAGCCGGCACGGGAGCTGGAGGTGTATAGCCAGGAGGCGGGACATTATCAGGCACAAGGGACGGCGCGGCAGCTGCCGGCGCACTCATGGCAGCTGGCGTGGGTTCAGGCGTTTTAACCTGTGCAGGTTTTTCCTGAGCCGTGTTTTCCTGGGTCGTATCTTCCTTGACCAGCTGCTTCTGGACCGGCTGTTCCGTGACCGCATCTTCCTTGACCAGCTGTTTCTGAACCGGTTGTTCCTGGGCTGGCTGTTCCTGGGCTGGCTGTTCCTGGGCCGATTTTTCCTGCGCAGAAGCATTCGTGCCGGGAACAAAACTTAAAACGACCCCCAAAAGACTCGTCCGAATAAGTAGGCCGAGAGGGAAAGTTGATCGAAAACCGCTCTTGAGAATTTTCATCTGGGTCCTGCATCCTGTCATGCGGCTTGTCTCTAGATTAAAAGATCACCGCAAATATTTGCCAATATTCGCTCTGAAATTTAAGGGTGCTGGCCATTTGTGCCCAATATTACAAGCATCCTATCAGTTCAGATCATCTGTTTCTTACGTTGCGCTTCAAATAGGTTAACAACGCCCCACCCTTCAATACAGGTCTTCTTTGGGGATCGCTCAATCGTATAAGCGACGATCCTGTAATGATTTTTGGCCCTACTCGTGTATTCCACTATTGATTATTTGTGCTTTTTTCGCATGAAAACTACCACAAGCGTCTAAAAACTACCATCATTTTCAACTCCGGGGCAAGTTGTTGCTGCTCCTTTCACCAAGCGATCTCTACATATCCACAAAAGTGGGGCCACCAGATGGCAGCACTGGCAAAATCCAGTTGCCAACCGAGTCTTTGATGCCACACTTTTTGCAATCTGGACAAATATTGAGAGAGATACCAAAAGCCTGTTCAATGCGGGGAAAAACTTCTATTATTTGGCTCAATGAACAAAGCGATGGATCATAAACAGCTCGCGACCATTCTTCAATGGTATGACATGAGCGGTGTCGATGTGATCGTCGCCGACCAGCCCACCGACTGGTTCGAGATCAGCAAACGGCCCCCTGTGCCAGCTTCAATCGTAAGGCAAACGCCAAACAAGACGTCTCGCACCGCTACGCCAGCCCCCCCCGCAAGGGCTGCAAAAATCGCTCCAAAAATTGCCAGAGCAGACCATTCGCTTGCTGCCCCCAAAACAGAACTGGCGGTGCTTGAAGCAAGCAAACTGTCCGCCAAGGCCAACACGGTAGAGGAACTGCGAGCGGCTCTTGAGCAATTTGATGGTTGCTCCTTGAAAAACATGGCCAAAAACACGTGTTTTGCCGATGGCAACCCGCGAAGCTCGCTCATGCTGATCGGCGAAGCTCCCGGGCGCGATGAAGATCTTGCGGGCCTGCCATTTGTGGGACGTGATGGTCAGCTTCTTGACAAGATGCTGCAAGCTGCAAAACTTGACCGCTCGACGGATGTGTGGCTCACCAATACCGTATTCTGGCGCCCTCCTGGCAACCGGACGCCCACACAAGCCGAAACCGATATTTGCCGCCCGTTCCTTGAACGCCAGATCGAACTCATCAAGCCACAGGTCATCGTGGCGCTTGGCGGCACCTCTGCAAAAACCTTGCTCCGCACCAAGAGCGGCATCATGCGGCTACGCGGCAAATGGGTTGAACTGGAACTCAATGGGCAAACCTATCAATTGCTGCCGACCCTGCACCCCTCCCATTTGTTCCGCACCCCAGCAGCCAAAAAACTCGCCTGGCAAGATCTATTGATGATCAAGGAAAAACTGCGCGAAAAACAGAACTGACAAGGGGCTCCCAACTGGATAAAGACTACGACCCATCCCCCATGATCAAGCAACTCAAACAGTTGCGAAACACTTATGTCGTCGGGGCACTCATCATCATAATTTTGGTGCTCACTGACAACATTAATGCTTTTTGGTTATTCTGGCTGTTCTTCTTGACCATCATCACCATCGGCATTGCCCTCTATGTGATGATCTCGCAAATCACCTGTCCTACTTGCGGCGTCCCCTTGCTGTCCCGAAAAGCCATCCTCAGTCCCGACAAATGTTATAATTGCGGCAGAGATCTCAACGGCCCCAAACCTTCAAAACGAGATATCGCCAATGATCTTTTCGACAGATATGGTGATGAACGAACTGCGAAAACAAACTGGCAACCCATCCGGACCGAGACCGCCAATTTTGATACACACAAACTGCACGTGGACAAGAAAGGTCAGCCTGTTTTCAAACAGACATTTGGCAATAGCGTCTTTGCCGGTATGTTTCTCATTCTGGGATTATTGGCCTACACCATCACTTATGCCGTGACATACAATGCGGACTGGTATTATCGGCTCATTGGCGCTTTTCCCCTGCTCTTTGTCATTGCCGGACTTTATCTTGCCTATCTTGCTATGACCCCCATACACATTGATCAAAGACGCGGCCTGTTTATACTTGGCTGGAGCCGGGACAAGCATGTTAAACTGCGCGCGATCGAGGCGCTGCAACTCCTGCCCTACCGGGTTGCGCGCAAATCTGGAGGTTACATAAACACCCAGCTTAATCTTGTGCTCAAAGGCGGAGAGCGCCGCATGATCGTCACTTACTACAATCAAAAAAAAGCGCTGCAAGATGCCGAGCAGCTTGCCGAGCACCTTGGCGTCAAAATCTGGGATGCAACCGATGGCAAAAAATAATTGTGAGACTTGTGTTGACGGCATCGACTTGCAACCGCTTTGGACCATCAAAATCAATTTTGACCACCGTCAACTTCATATAGCAAACAGTGATCTTGCGACCTTCAAACCAACCCGCGCAGCCTTCGCCTTTGGCTCGGCTTTTGTACTAGTGGGGATTGCCATTGCCGTGTTGATGCTGGCCTTGGCGCCCAAAGCCCCCTGGTTTAATCCTTTTGGCGCAGTCTTTGTCGCAATCGGCCTGATTTTTCTCTACCTGGCAAATCGCAAAATCAGCTTTGACCACTTCAGCGGGACTTATCGCAAAGGCTGGAACAAACCATTATTGATTTTGATGATCCAATCCTTGCAACTCCTGCCAGAAATGGTCTCCAGCAAAAAACACCATTATATATGCTATCAACTGAACCTCGTCTTACCTGATGGGGCACGACAAAACATTGTCACCTACACAAACAAGAAGAAAGCTGCGCAAGATGCCAAAAAACTTGCTCATTTTTTAGGGATCGAATTGTGGAATGGCGTTGAATCTGACGACTATGTTCCTTAGCATCAACTTCCATATGCGCAACAACTTTAAGGATTTATCATGGCCCCCGTTGAAAACATGTCCCGCATCGACAAGACCAAGACTTTCCAGCCACTCAACATCGCCATTTTGACGATCTCTGATACGCGCACCCCAGAAGATGATCGCTCGGGCGACCGGTTGGAAAAAATGATTGTTGATGCGCAACACAAATGCATTGAGCGCCAGATCATCAAGGATGAAATCCCCCTCATACGCGGCGCCGTACAAACTCATATTGATGCAGAGGGAACAGATGTGGTGATCACCACGGGCGGCACGGGCCTCACCGGGCGCGATGTGACCGTGGAGGCCATCAAGCCACTCTATGACAAGGAAATCGAGGGTTTCGCGGTGCTCATGCACATGCTCAGCTATCAAACTGTCGGCACCTCGACCATGGCGTCCAGAGCCTGCGGTGGTCTGGCCAAAGGCACTATGCTGTTTACCCTGCCCGGCTCGCCGGGCGCCTGCAAGGACGCATGGAATGGCATCTTGCTAACCCAGCTCGACAACCGCCACAAACCTTGCAACCTCATCACCCTGATGCCTCGCTTTTTGGAAAGCTAAAGATCTGCACCAGTGTCCACCTGTATGCCAAGCAGCAACGCGTTTGCAGTGTTTTGAGCAGCAAGACGCTTGATTTTAAAACTGGATCCTCGATAAATTTACGGGTCAAGGCTCGTCAATAACACGACCAACTGGGCCGTAAATTTTCAAGGATGACGATGGGTGAGGTTTTCTCATCTCGTCACCGTGGAAAATAAGCGGCCACGTTTTTTATCGGGACGTTGAGTTTTTTCCGCCTATTTATCGAGGGTCCACTCTTGGTAATCTTTTTTGGTGCCGCTTCAAATCCGCGCCCACATCCACATCGTTGAGCGTGTCCACATAGCCCACCGAGGCACCCGCAAGGTTATGGAGCGTATCATCGAGCGCGTGCGGGCTTGACCAGCGCACATTCGCAAATGCTTTGGTGACCCTTGGGGATCGGCGCTGACCCACCAACCAGTAGCCACCATCTGATGCGGGACCAAAGACATGGTCATGCCCCTTCAAGATCTGAAAGGCGCGCGCGATCATTGCGGGGGTAATGCCTGGAATATCCGCACCGATAATGATCAAGGGACCACGACTAACACGATCAAACACGCGTTGCATGCGCACACCAAGGCCGCCGCGGCCTTGACCAATCACCTTGTCAACAGGGGGGCGTATCGGTGTTTGGTCGTAATCTGGAGCGCGCGACCAGATCAATTGCCAGCCGGGTCGATGGGATAGAGTGCGGCAGGTCGCGGCCAGTTGATGGCGATAAAAACGAAGCGCTTCGCTCACACCAATATCTGCGGCAAGGCGCGTCTTGACGCGACCGGCTGACGGTGTTTTCGCCATTATGACGAGCCTGTTACGAAGCGGCATTCGTGCCCTCATTTGATGGCTCACGGCAGCCATCTTGATCATAGCGCCTGGCAATTTTATGTGGCGCAACACCAGCATAATAAAGGACAAGGCAATACAAATTGCAGGCGACCCGGCGAAAATAGCCTTTGTTTTTAAAGCGCACGGCACTGGTCACAGCCTTGCTGGATAAAATATGAATTTGCTTGCCACCGATACGGCGCACAAACTCGACATCTTCCATCAATGGCAAATCAGAAAAACCACCGAGCTGCTCATAATACCCCTTCTCGATCAACAAACCCTGATCGCCATAAGGGAGCTTGAACAAACGGCATCGCAAGCCAACCAAAGCTTCGAGCAGGCGCGGCCTGACCCCAGCATCATCAAGGGCGAACCGAAAAGCTGCCGCTGCCTTTTGTTGATCTGTATGGCAGGTGATAAACTGTTCGGCCTCTTTGCTCCAACCAGGCTCCAGCGTGGTGTCGGCATGCAGGAACAATAGCCACGGCCCTCGCGCTTGCGCTCCGCCTTTGGCCAGTTGAAGTCCCCGTCCCCTTGTACACGATATAATCTTGGCTCCGGCATCATCGCCAATCTGCAAGGTCGCATCAACCGATCCGCCATCCACCAGCAACACTTCGCGCACAATTCCCTCAACCGTAGCTGGCACAAGGGCGCTCAAGGTCGAACTAAGCGACCGTTCGGCATCAAGGGTTGGTATAATAACGGAAATCATCAATCCGGACTAACACACTAGACGAGCTGGCTCAAGTCAGGCAATTTTGCCAAGCATGTTGCCAGAAAAACTGTATAACTGAACTTGCGCACCCAAAGACCGGCTCTGACAGGGATCAAACAATGACAAACAACCCGCATTTTCCTCTCATGCTCGCTCCCCTCAAACTAAAACATAATGAACTAAAGAACCGGATCATTATGGGGGCTATGCATACCCGTCTTGAGGCCCTGCCCAATGGGGCGCAGCGCCTGGCAGATTTTTATGCGGAACGGGCCAGAGGCGGTGTTGGGCTGATCATCACCGGGGGCTATGCGCCAAACAAGGCCGGGCACCTGGAGATGAACGGCCCTATCTTGCATGAGCACGCACAAATAGACGATCACCAGATTGTCACCAAAGCCGTGCACGAAGCGGGCAGTAAAATATTTCTGCAAATCCTGCACGCCGGGCGCTATGGCGCCACTTTAAAAACCGTTGCCCCGTCGGCGATCCGCGCCCCCATCAGTCCCCTCACTCCCAAAGCGCTGGAGCCAGCGCAGGTCGAGCAAACTATTAAAGACTTTTCCACTTGCGCCCAGCTGGCCCACAAAGCCGGCTATGATGGCGTCGAAATTATGGGTTCCGAAGGCTATTTGATCAATCAGTTCACGGCTGCACGCACTAATCAGCGCGACGACAAATGGGGCGGGTCGGTTGATAACCGCCATCGTTTTCCGCTTGAAATCGTCCGCACTATTCGCGCTGACACACCCGATGAATTCATCATCATGTATCGCATCTCGTCGCTTGAGCTGGTGGAAGACGGAGCAACCGGCACCCAGATTATCTCGCTTGCCAAAGAGATTGAACAAGCTGGCGCTGATATCTTATCTACCGGCATTGGCTGGCATGAAGCGCGCATCCCGACCATCGTCTATATGGTGCCGCGCGGCACCTGGAGCTTTGCCGCCAGGCGCATCAAGGAGGCCGTTAACATTCCCGTGGTTGTCTCAAACCGCCTCAACACCCCTGAAACCGTGGAAGAGGTTTTGCGCGATGGACATGGTGATCTCGCCTATCTGGCCCGCCCACTGCTGGCCGACCCTGATTTTGTCAATAAAGCCGCCGCTGGCGAGCGCGATCAAATCAATATCTGTATCGCCTGCAATCAGGCCTGTCTTGATTATATTTTCAAAGCGAAGGCGGCGACCTGTCTGGTCAATCCACGCGCCGGACATGAAACAGATCTGCAAATCATCCCTGCTGACAAACCAAAACGCATCGCCGTGATCGGTGGCGGCGCAGCTGGCATGGCGGCCGCCAGCATTGCTGGCGCGCGTGGCCACAGCGTCACTTTGTTTGAAGAAAATGAATAGCTTGGCGGCCAATTGCAGCTGGCGCGCAAGGTGCCGGGAAAAGATGAATTTGATGAAACATTACGCTATTTCGAAAACCAGCTGAGTACCCATAAAGTCGAAATCAAAACCGGTGCGGCCGCAAGCGTGCAAATGATCATCGATGAAAATTTTGAAGAGATCATCATCGCCACCGGCGTAGCACCGCGCCAGATTGAGCTAGACGGGATTGATCATGCAAAGACCGCCACATATCCGCAAATTCTGTCAGGCGAAAGGACCTGCGGCGACAATGTCGCGATCATCGGCGCAGGTGGTATCGGCTTCGATGTCGCTGACTTTCTCTCCGCATTAGAAAGTGATGACCGCACGCCCGAAGCCTTTCTCAACGATTGGGGGGTTGACCAGGGACTTGAGGTCAAGGGAGGCATTAGCCCGCATGGTCCCTCGCTAGAGCAAAGCGCTCGCCAGATAACGCTGTTACAAAGAACCAGCGGCAAACCGGGGCGCAGCCTTGGCTTCACAACCGGTTGGGCTGTCATCAAAGCTCTGAAGCGCCGCGGCGTTTCCATCCTTACCGGCGTTACCTATGAACGCATTTCAGACGAAGGCCTGCATATCGAGATGGAGGGGAAGAAAACGATCATCCCTGCTGACACTATCGTCATATGTGCAGGCCAGGAAAGCCGCACCTCGCTGCATGAGGAGCTGTCCATGGCAGGCGTTTCCACCCACATCATTGGCGGCGCTGCCAAGGCAGGCGAACTGGATGCCCTGCGCGCCATATCGCAAGGCTATAATCTGGCGCTGAGCTTATAATCTGGAAAACAGTCAAAGAACTTTTTCGATGTTGACAGTGCTGGCACTCCGCCAAACTCCCCTCTTAAGCCTTGGGGGCGTTGTCCTTAAACGCCTCGTCAATCGGCGTGTCCATCAAATGATTGGCATAGTTCGATATGGTCTTGAGGGCGATGCCGGTGATCACTTCCAGTGCGTTTTCAGGCGTATATCCAACGGTCAGAAACTCTTCGAGTTCTCCGTCTTTAAGAACGCCGCGCTGATCAACCATTTTGCGCGTAAACTGGCGCAATGCCTCAAGCTCAACACTGACAATTGGCTCGCCAGCAGCGGCCGCGCGGATCGTGCTTTCCGGCATGCTTTGCATCTGTGCGCCAGTTGTATGTGCGGCCACGCAATAGTCACAGCCATTGTACTGAGAAATGGTCAGCAACACCACTTGCTGTTCGATCGGCGAAAAACTGCTCCTTGCAAAAATCTCATTGACCCCGATATAGGCCTTGAGCGTTTTTGAAGAGGTCGCCATCTTGCCAAACAGATTGAGGTCAAAACCAAACTTGTTTTGCATGGCATTAAGCACACCCTTGCTATCATCTGGGGCGCTCTCTTTTGTGTGTAGGGGGAAGTGATCGGTCATGCTTGTTCTCCGCTCTTGTATGCCTACCAGCCAGACTTTCTGGTTTGTTGCTCTTTTATTAGGGGCAAGTGCAAACAAATGCAATCATCTGCTCGCTCATGCTGGGCCTTATTTTCTTGCAGGAGATCAAGGCGTAGGCGTAGCACCTTCAAACAACAAAAAAGACGGAGCCACATGGCTCCGCCTTTCTCGCTCATTTTGGAATTGTCTAGCCTTTGCAGGGTTTGGCTTTGGCAGCGCAATTCCAAAGTTTCTTGCCATTTTTCATCGAGAAGCTACAGGCAAAGCTTTTGCTCTTGGCGTTCGACCAGAAACTGTAACCAATGCCGTTCTTGATGGCTGACTGTTTTTCCCAGCGACCGACCGCTGATGATTTGGCTTTTGCCTTCTTGAAGTAGAACATGCCTTTCTTGGAAAGTTTTGATTTACAGACTTTTGCCACTGTTTTGCATGGTTTGGCTTTGGCGATGCAGTTATAGAGCTTCTTGCCGTTTTTCATTGTGCTGGTACAGCTATAGCCTTTGCCCTTGGCGTTGCTCCAAAAACTAAAGCCGATACCGTGTTTGATGGCTGCCTGTTTTTCCCAACGACCCGCCGCTGACGACTTCGCCTTGTCTTTATTAAAATAAAACATGCCCGCTTTTTTAAGCTGAAGCTTGCACTGTTTGGCCGCCATTGCTGGCTGGGCCATCACCATACAGCCGATCATCAATGCCAAGGCTTGCGAAATTGTTTTGAACGTCATGGTCATTTCCTTTTCTCCCGATTAAAATTCCCTCTCGCTAAAAGCTGAGTGGGTTATCAAGTTGGTCGCGATGTTAAGGAAGTTGGTTCAAACTATTTTTGGAAGACAGGCCATGAAAGCGCTATTGAGGGCCTTGGTTACGCAAGCAGACGTTTGGTTTCGCGTTGCAGAAACGGGATCACATCGCACTCGAAAAACGGATTTTTGCGCAGCCATGCGGTATTGCGCCAGGAAGGATGCGGCATGGGCAGCAGCATCGGTTTGCCCGGAACTGGTTCGCCATCGCCCACATAGTCACGCCAATGAGCAACCGTCTTCGTCAAGGTCTTATGACGGCTTTTGCCCAAGTGCCATTGTTGTGCATACATGCCAACCAGCAATTTCAACTCGATCTGGGGCATCAACTCGAACAATGCGGCCTGCCATAGGGGAGCACACTCTTTGCGGGGCGGCAAATCCCCGCCTTTGTCATCAAGCCCTGGAAAACAAAAACCCATAGGAACGATGGCGACTTTATCGGCGTCATAAAACTGCTCACTGCTGATGCCCATCCACGCGCGCAACCGATCTCCAGAGGGATCTGTGAACGGTTTGCGCGACGCGTGCACCCGTGTGCCCGGCGCCTGTCCAATGATGCAGATTTTAGCGCGCAGGCTGGGAACAACAACAGGGCGCGGCACATGGGGAAGCGGCTTACCGCTCGGATCAACAAGGCAATGATCGCAGCTTTTGATCTGCCCAACCAACGCCGACAAGCAAGGTGCGCCATCCCCGTCTTGCTTTTTATCTGGGACGCCGTTTGATGCCATGATCAATTGCTTGAGTTTTGCTCGCCAACTTTCTTGATACGCTGCAGGGCTTCGTCTATCGAGCGCTCCAGATTTTCGCTGGTTTCGGGCAGTTGATCGTGCCCATTCAATTGGGGGGTTTCGGTTTGGCGTTCTCTGGCCAAAGCGCTGGCGGCAATTGCCGCGGCAGGTGCGGCGACCTGTTGCAAAGTAGTATCATCAATGCCGCTATGGCCCATGACGGGTGCCATCCCACCTCTTGCCGGCGCGACATCAGACCTCCGATTGCCCCCCTTTGGGGCAATTGGAGCTAATCCGGGCGATTTAGCTGTTTTTTTTTGACTGTTTCGACCAACAAACAGCCAACGGGGGAAAGTGAACAAAATCGCCTCAAACATCAGCCAGATAAAGCGGCCGACCAGAATATATAAAATCAGCGGCAACCGATCGCCAGGTTTCACCAGATGATCCCATTTCTCATATTTGGGATACCAGGACTGTTCGCTTATCCAACCGACAATGGCGTTGGAAAACGCATAAACATCGTTGAAAATCCACTCAAGCCCCGGCGTCGTAAAGGTATAAATATACAAAATGACACCAATGATCAGACCGACCACCAGACGCCATAATCCACGAAAGGACTTCCACAAAATCAATAAAAACCACATAGCAGGTACACCCCTTAAACTGTCTTTTCCTGAAGTTTAACCCATTAAGCGCTCCCTGTCAGGCTGTTTATGCCCCTGTGCCGTCAAGGCACGCGGCGTCTACCATCCGATCACATCCAATGTCAATAAAGCGATCAAAATGAACAAGTTACCCACCAAGGGTACTAAAACACTCTATTCTTGTCGGCAAATCTGTTATAGTGCGTGAGATTCGTATCGCGTTTTGAACTTGAGAACCCCGTTCGCGGGACAAGAGGAAATCATGGCGCTGTTCAAGAATCTATTTAGCAAATCAAAGGCTCCGCAAGAACCGCAAAAAGCCCAAAAAACGGAGCCCGAAGCAAAGCCGGTTAGCCCTGAAACAAAACCTGTCCGCAAAGATCAAAAGGCCCACGAACAAGAAAGCCTGGAACTTTTTGCCAGCGAACTTGGTTCGGCGACGAAAGAATCCAAAGCGGCAAGCGACAGTGCTAGCGCAAAAACTGTTGACGCATCTGGCTATGACGCTAAAACAACTGCGCAAGATGAACCAGAACTTATACAACCAATTGAACCCACAGCAATCGGAACAGACCGAACACAGATGAGCCAGCAATCAACCGCCAAGAAAACGCCCCAAAAAAAAGCCGCCGCCCCTAAAACGGCGTCGCGCAAAGCAAACTCGAAATCGGCTGAAGGCGATTATACCGCCGCCGATATTGAGGTGCTTGAAGGGCTGGAGCCTGTGCGCCGCCGCCCGGGCATGTATATTGGCGGCACTGACAGAAAAGCGCTGCATCATCTGTTTGCCGAAGTCATCGACAATTCGATGGACGAAGCCGTGGCCGGTTTCGCCACCTGGATTGAAGTCGAGCTGATGGCCGACAATTCATTGAAAGTCAGCGATAATGGCCGCGGTATTCCCGTCGATCCTCATCCCAAATTCAAGAACAAATCCGCCCTTGAGGTGATCCTCACGACCCTGCATGCTGGCGGCAAATTTGACAGCAAGGTGTACCAGACCTCTGGCGGCCTGCATGGCGTTGGGGCCTCTGTGGTCAATGCCCTGTCGGATGTGTTGATCGTTGAAGTGGCGAGAGACAAACAGCTTTATCGCCAGGAATTTTCACGCGGCATCCCCCAAGGCAAGCTGCAAAAATTGGGCAAGGTCGCCAATCGGCGCGGCACCAGCTTTTTGTTCCATCCAGATGCCGACATTTTCGGCGAGAACACTTTGTTCCGTCCGGCCCGCCTGATGCGCATGGCGCGCTCCAAAGCCTATCTGTTTGGCGGCGTTGAAATCCGCTGGAAATGCGCTCCTGAGCTGCTCGACGAAAAAATGAACGTGCCTGCCGAGGCGGTCTTTCATTTCCCCGGCGGCCTCAAGGATTTTGTCACCGAGCGCCTTGAAGGGCTGGTCACCGTCACCAGCGATATATTTGCTGGCAAGGTGGAAAAAGAAGGCGGTCACGGTTCTGTCGAATGGGCGGTCGCATGGATCGCCAATGCCGACGGGTTCTTGAACACCTATTGCAACACGGTGCCGACCATTGAGGGCGGCACCCATGAAACCGGCCTGCGCGGTGCTCTTACCAAGGGCTTGCGCACCTATGGCGAGATGACCAAAAACAAAAAGGCCGCACAGATCACCGCCGACGATGTGCTCAGCACCTCTGGCGCCATGATGAGTGTGTTTATCCGCGAACCCGAATTTCAGGGCCAGACCAAGGAAAAACTGGCCACCTCTGCCGCCACCCGTATCGTCGAAAACGCCGTGCGCGATGCGTTCGATCACTGGCTCACCGCCAACCCCAAGCAAGCCAGCAAACTGCTCGACTGGGTGGTGGATCGCTCCGAAGAGCGCCTGAAGCGCAAGCGTGACAAGGAAGTCTCGCGCAAAACCGCCACCAAGAAACTGCGCCTTCCCGGCAAGCTTGCCGATTGTTCGCAGCGCGGCGCCAAAAACGCTGAAATCTTCATTGTCGAGGGAGACAGTGCTGGTGGCTCTGCCAAGCAGGCGCGCAATCGTAAAAATCAAGCCATCTTGCCCCTGCGCGGGAAAATCCTCAATGTGGGCAACGCCTCCAGCGCCAAAATATCATCGAACCAGCTTTTGAACGATCTCACTCAGGCACTTGGTTGCGGCGTTGGTGCCGCCTACGTGGAAGATGACCTTCGCTATGAGCGCGTCATCATCATGACCGATGCGGACGTCGATGGGGCGCATATCGCCGCTTTGCTCATCACCTTCTTTTACCGCCAGATGCCAAAACTTGTTGACCAAGGCCATCTGTTCGTCGCCGTGCCGCCGTTATTTCGCATCACCCAGGGTTCAAAAACCCTGTATGCGCGTGATGAGGCGCACAAGGAAGAGCTGATGAAAACCGAGTTTACGGGCCGTGGCAAGATCGACATTGGCCGCTTTAAAGGCCTTGGTGAAATGATGGCCGCCCAGCTCAAAGAAACCACCATGCTGCCCGGCAAACGCACTTTATTGCAAGTGCAGATCGATCCCGACGACCGCGAAGAAACCGCCGACACCGTGCAACAGCTCATGGGCAATAAGCCCGAAGCACGCTTCCATTTCATTCAGGCGAATGCGGAGTTCGCGCATGATCTGGATATTTAGGGGCGCAAGTAGAGCTGTATGCAGATTTATTGCGATGAAAGCGGGGGTACTGACAAAGGACTTTTTCTAGTAGCTTCGGTTGCTATTAAAGAAGTGCAAGCACGACGTTTCATCAAGTCTTTTCGAAAGGCTACTGGCATTTCAGCCAATGAAATAAAGGGGTCAGCGCTCAGCGTTCCTCAAAAAAATGCATTTCTGATGATGTTCAAAAGGCAGAATATCAGAGCTGCTGTAGCTGTTTGCAACAAAGAGGATCCGCTTGGAGGCTGGGCATTCAAGAATATGAAGGAACGCGAGATTTGGAGTACACTTGTTGCTGAAAGCAGTCGGCGCTTACTCCCCAATAATTGTTCTCATGTAAATATTATGCCTGATGGAGGACGATACCGAGCTGAGATGATGGAAATTTGTGAAGCAAATATCGAAAACCAAATTACAAAGACGACACGCTTGAATTCTGTAAATGTGAACTGCCAGCAAAGTCAGGCAAAACCGGGAATTCAAATCGCAGATGTTATCTCGAATATGGTATGGCGTTGGTTTTGGGGAGTGCAAACCCAAAACGTCTCGCAAAACTCCGATTACCCAGATGTAGGTATTCTTTCTGACGACTGTGATGTGCCTGTAGTCAGGATAGAACTTGATGGAAAGAGGCCTGATTGGCTTTCTGGCGGAAAACGGAATATATCCTGGGTAACAAAAAGATAAAACCGCCCTCCTTACGAAGAGCAGTTTTATAAATAATCGGCACTTAACCGCTATTCCACTTCGAGTTACTAACGGAGCCATACATAGCCCCTCCTGGGTGGACAGTTAATGCGAGATAGGGCCTTGCGGTCCTCTGTCTGCTTACCTCGATCGATTCCAATATATACAATTTGTGCATATATTGCAACTTTTTGTTCCTTTATCATCACTCCCATGCTCGGTTTTCGCCCAAAAAAAGATCGAGCTAGCGATCTGTAGGCTGTGTTAGCGCCTTGCTGATCGTGCGCAACACGGCAAATACACTCAAATGGGGCGGTACGCATCGCTCTTGCGGACGGGGGCAAATCGGTGCGTTACGCGCCTTGATGGTTTTGTGACCATATGCACGCCCATGACAGGCGCTAACACACCCTACGGATCGGCACTTTTTCGAGCCTATTGCGCCGATTGGCGTTCGCTTCCATCACCCCCTCCCTTTGCGGAACGCACCGCTCTTACGGGCGGAGACAAAGAGACAGGCAGTTAAACCATTGGAACCCAGTGACAAGCACTGGCATGACGGGAGGTGCGAGCACGGCTAGACGTGGGGCTTGCGGTAATCGATCGAGCGTGTTGATATTGGTGTTCAATTAAGATGTGGCACGTCCGTGCATGCAAAGGGAGGAATTTATCATGCGTACTCGGTTTTTTACGATCATTTGCTTGAGCTTTACATTGCTCGGCGCCAGCATCCATACCCCAGCCATGGCGCGCAATGCCAAATGCCTTATTACATCGGGCAGCAGCACACAATTTCGAGGGATCTGTGATTTTCGAGCCGAACCGAATGGCTCCTTCTCTTTGACGAGCGCTAAAAAGTCGGGCCGTTTTTTTGGGGAAGTCATGGTTGTCTCGGTAACGGTTCTGTCAAAAAACAGGGCCGATGTCAGAGGTCTGACAAAATTTGGTATCAATTCTCGCTGGGGCTCCGCCAAACGATCGCGTAAAAACCGCGCCTGTTGGATCGGCGATGGATTTAAAATCTGCGCGTGGTAGCTTTGCCCAAACAGGACCACATAATATGGACGAAACTGAGCTGCGTGAGAACGCCAGAAAACTGCAAGAAGAGAGCAATCGCATCATCAAGCGGTTTATTATCTGGGGGATCGTCAAGCTGCTGATATTGAGCGCCATCACCGCCGGGTTCGTCTATTGGTACATGTACGCTTAAATACCCACCAAGATCGGACCCTAATCCACAACCCATAGCGGTTTCCAAAGGCTCGCCTTTGGCGCCATGCGCGCAGCATGCCTGTCTGGCGAAGACAGATGCGCTCAGGCAATTACCCTTTTGCCAGCTCCCCCGACAGGCCGCGTTTGATCAGATCACGGCTCTCATTGAGGCCATACAGCTCGGCGAAATTGCCAAAGCGTGGTCCCTGGCTCTGGCCGAGCAACACCTCATAAAGCGCCGTGAACCAACTGCGCAACGGCTCGAACTCGTGCTCCTTGCCAACCGCATAAACAACGTTTTGAATAGTGCTGCCATCGGCATCGGCGTCCAGTTCACCAAGCTTGGTTTCCAGATCTTTGAGGGCAGATGCTTCTTGCTTTGTTGGTGCACGGTAGGTCTTGGCGGGTTTGACGAAATGTTCGTAATAGCCGATCGCATAACCAACGAGGTGATCGAGCAGCGGATAATTTTCCGGCGTGGCGTCTGGCGCATAACGGCGAATGAAGCCCCACAAAACATCTGGTTCCGAGGCGTTTGAAGCACTCACCAGATTGAGTAGCAGCGCAAAACTGATGGGCAATTCTGCTTGTGGCGGGGTGCCGCCATGAATATGCCAGACCGGGTTATTGAGCTGGTCCTTGCCTTCCTGATCGGGATATTTCGATAAAAAAGTCAGATATTCATCGACATTTTTGGGGATGATATCAAAATGCAGCCGCTTGGCGGTTTTGGGTTTTTGATACATAAACAGCGACAGGCTTTGTGGGGAGGCATAGCTCAACCACTCATCAATAGTGATACCGTTACCGATGGATTTGGAAATCTTTTGCCCTTTTTCATCAAGGAACAGCTCGTATGAAAAGCCGTCTGGCGGGGTGCCGCCCATGGCCCGGCAGATTTTCCCCGACAGGCGCACGCTATCAATGAGATCTTTGCCCGCCATCTCATAATCGACACCCAGCGCTGTCCAGCGCATGGCCCAGTCAGCCTTCCACTGGCATTTCACATGGCCGCCTGTGACCGGCAACTCGACGAGATCGCCACTGACGGGGTCCGCATAAATGATCGTCCCCTTTTTAACGTTCAGCTCCTTCATGGGAACCTGCAGCACCTTGCCGCTGGTTGGACAGATCGGCAAAAACGGGGAATAGGTCTTCTGGCGCTCACCGCCAAGGGTCGGCAAAATGATCTCCATCACCTTGTCATAGACTTGGAGCATACGCAGCAAGGTCTCATCCAGCGCACCAGATTTATAGCGCTGCGTGGCCGAAACAAATTCATAGTCAAATTTAAACTGATCAAGAAAGCTTTGCAGGCGGGCATTATTGTGAGCGGCAAAACTGTCATGAGTGCCAAAGGGATCTGGCACGACGCTTAAAGGCTTGTCCAGATACTCAGCCAGCATTTCCTGATTGGGCAGGTTGGTTGGCACCTTGCGCAGGCCATCCATATCATCGGAAAAGCAAATCATTTTAGTCTTGCGACCGGTCAACACACCAAAAGCGTGACGCACCATATCGGTGCGCGCCACTTCGCCAAAGGTGCCGATATGTGGCAGGCCCGAGGGGCCATAACCGGTTTCAAACAAAACCACTTCTGGTTGCTGTTTGAGCCGATCCAGACGCTTGATGAGGTTGCGCGCTTCCATGAAAGGCCAGGCTTTACTATTTGCGGCCAGTGTCATCAGCGCCTCATCGGTCATGTTTTGCGATCCTTTGCATGATTATTTTCAATTGCTTGTTATCGGCAAAATCGCAAAGAAGCAATCTTGGTGTTTGCAACTGCTCACGAAAAGAGTACATCTGTTGGAAACTACCGTTCTTTATGAAACTTTGAAGGATTGACCCTATGCCCGGCCCCCTCTCTCCCCATGACGCCCTTATCTATATCATGGTCACCATGTCTGCCGTTGATCGCGAAATGACCGACAAGGAGATGTTCCGCATTGGCCAGATGGTCCAGTACCTGCCCGCTTTCCGCGATTTTGATGTTGAACAACTCGTCCATACCGCAGAAGCTTGCGGCAACGTGCTCTCGCATGAAGACGGGCTGGACAAAGTTTTGAACGAAGTTTCCATGAACCTGCCAGCCAAATTGTACGAAACTGCTTATGCCCTGGCCGTCGAAGTCGCAGCTGCCGATCTCAATATCAAGGCTGAAGAGCTGCGTTTCTTGCAATTGCTGCGCGATGCCCTTGATCTGGAACCGCTAATTTGTTCCGCCATCGAACGTGGCGCAAGGGCCCGCCATCATACCATTTAAAGGTCTCACGGCTATTCGTGCGTTGCGCGGACTGCTTTTCGATTGTGCCCTATCGCTTCACTGTTTGAGGGCTATGGACGGGCACGCGCGGCCGTCTCCTTCTGGTTATTCTGGCGGCCTTGGAAGAGTATTTCGGAATTCTTTTTCTTCTGGCTATTTGGTCTTGCGGCTAATCGCGCGAACGAGCGCACGCTTATTTCAAGCGCGCACTAATTCACGGAGTTCAGATTCTGGTTACAGTACAACAATAGCCTAGAATATTTTTCTCTTCTTTTTTTCGCATTTTCTCTGTTTGCTTTCGCATCTTTTGTATTTTCTTCTATCGCAATTTCTCATGCTTCCTCCACCCATTCCCCTCATTAAAAGGCGTCTGCATAAAGGTTTAATGAAACGAACACATTGTAAATAATCTCTTTCGCAAGCAGTTGCAGCTTTGCCAGCATTCAAGGTTGAAGGGGTGCTGAATGGCGATGGATTAACTCTTACGGCTTTTGCAGCGTGTGAGCCAATTGTCAACATGACAATTACGGCAGCGAATTTGACTGAGTTTTCTAACATCGTTTAATCTCCTGTAATTTCGAAAATGCCTTCCTTATAAGACTTTAGGTAATCCGATACTCTTTTATCTAGTTGATACAGTGCCTTATCGACTGCATGTTTCATATAATAAGAGCAAGTGAACGCGCCAGGTGTGATACACATCACTATTTGGATGGTTTTAAATTAGATAAAATTGGCATGTTTTTTTCTGGCTATTCGCGCTAACGCCGGTGATTTTGATTTACACCACAAGACCAAATAACATTCTGGCTTCAGATGCCGAACCAGAATATCCAGATCACAGTGTCATCCAAGCGCAGGCTGGGATCCGCACTCCCCGTCCTCTCAAAAAATCACGACCTCAACAAAAATTGCGAAACCTGGGGTTAGGGTTCCCCGCCTTCGCAGGGATGACAATTATTGTTTGGCAAAGCCTTATTCAACACCAGCTATCTATAAGGGTTACAGTTTTGCTTCCCTATGAATGACTCAAAATCAAAAAACGTTTCAGTCATGTCGAAAACGGGCTGCGTCGCTCGTCTGGTTTGTGTCACACTATATAAACCAGAAAAAAGGAACGCCGAGATGCAATATCTGCTTTTGATCTACGCCGCCGAAAATAGTGGTCCAAAGCCGGACACTCCAGAGTTTGGAGCTATGTTTCAAGCCTATATGGATTTCAACAAGGAAACAAAGGCCGCTGGGGTGCATATTGCCGGGCAAGCCCTGCAGGGGATCGAGACCGCGACAACGGTGCGCCTCAAAAGCGACAAAACGCAAACCTTTGATGGCCCCTTTGCCGAAACCAAGGAAGTGCTGGGCGGCTACTATCTGCTCGAATGCCAAGACCTTGATGAAGCACTAGCCTATGCCGCCAAAATACCAACAGCAGCGTGGGGGTCGGTTGAAGTGCGCCCCATTATGGAACTGGATTTTGAATGAGGGTCCCTCAAACATGAGCGCTGATCTGACACATACTCACATCGAGGATGTGGTGAGAGACAGCTGGGGACGTGTTCTGGCAATACTCATGTCGCATCTGCGCGATATGGAATTGGCAGAAGATGTACTGCAAGACGCCTTGATCGCGGCTTTGGCCAGCTGGCCGCGATCAGGTGTCCCCCATGTGCCTGAAGCCTGGTTACTGACCACCGCCAAGCGCAAAGCCATTGACCGGCTTCGGCACTCCCAGATGCATAATAGCAAGGCCGCGGAAATAGAAATGATGGCCAAAATCAACCATCAGGATCAAGAATTGGAGAAAGACAGCCCTTTTGCAGAGTTCAAGAACGAGCAATTGAGTCTGATCTTCACCTGTTGCCATCCTGCTCTCTCGCAAGCGGCCCGCATTGCCCTCACTCTCAAAGCAGTTGGCGGGCTGGCTACCAATGAAATAGCCCGTTGTTTGATGCTCGAGGAAACAACGGTGGCGCAGCGCATTGTGCGCGCCAAGCGCAAAATTAAAGCCGCCAATATTCCCTATCGAGTACCGGCGCGTGAACAATGGCGCGAGCGTCTGCAATCGGTTCTTTGGGTGATCTATTTTATTTTCAATGAAGGATACACCGCCACTAAAGGTCCTCAACTGAGCCGCGCGGATTTGTGTCTGCAAGCCATCCAGCTTGGCTCCGCCCTCAATCATCTGATCCGTGATGAACCAGAGGTGGCCGGGCTTTGCGCCCTCATGCTCCTTCATAATGCCCGCCGGGATGCTCGTTGCACGCAAGACAATGATCTTGTGCAATTGAAAGATCAGGACCGTACCTTGTGGAACAAAAAATCCATCGAGCAAGCAACTCAATTGCTTATTGGAGCACTCACCAAAGGAGCGCTCGGTCCCTATCAGCTGCAAGCGGCGATCAGCGCAGTGCATGCCAATGCCAGCGACTTCGCCAACACCGACTGGGTTGAAATTACGGCCCTCTATGACAGGCTGTATCAATTAACGCCCACACCTGTGGTGCGGCTCAACGCCATTGTCGCCATGTCTTATGCAAGTGATGCCGCACTTGCCTTATTGGCCCTAAACGTACTCGAAAGCGCTGGCGAGCTAAGCGAATACCAATATTTATATGTCGTCAAAGCGGACTTGCTTGAGCGCACGACACAAAATGAAGCAGCCAAAGCAAGCCTGACCCGTGCCATTCAACTCGCCAGCAATAATGTCGAGCGAACCTTCCTTGAGAAAAAGCTGCTGCAACTCAGCAACAAGTAGCGTAAGCGAAGAATACGCACTTCTGCAATGGTCTCACGGCTATTCCTCGCATGCTCCGACCTCGGACGGACGAACAATGCCCGGCAGCCTCCTTCTGGTTATATTGGCGGCCTTGCCGATAAGTACATCAAAACTACTTTTCCGATGACCATGCAACATAGAACAAGAATAACCGATGTACTCATCTGCAAGCGTGACCACGCGCCGGGCGTTGCCCGCCCTCGCGGAGGCGGCGCGATAGCGCCAATAGCCGTGAGCGAAATATACCGACCAGCGGGAGGCAAGGCCGACCGGCCGCCGGGCGTTGCCCGCCCTCGCGGAGGCGGCGCAACAGCGCCAATAGCCGTGAGCGAAATATACCGACCAGCGGGAGGCAAGGCCGACCGGCCGCCGGGCGTTGCCCGCCCTCGCGGAGGCGGCGCGATAACGCCAATAGCCGTGAGCGAAATATACGGACCAGCGGGAGGCAAGGCCGACCGGCCGCCGGGCGCTGCCCGCCCTCGCGGAGGCGGCGCGATAGCGCCAATAGCCGTGAGCGAAATATTGCCACATTCTGGGCCAACCCAAGCCCCAATCATCTGCTTTATTAGGGGTATCAAAATTGCGCGAACAAGCTGGTGGGGTCAAGTTGATGCAAAAGAATAAACGCAGAGCGAAATTGTTTGAATCTGATCGTGCCCGGGAGTGGACAACTGACTTCCTGATCGGCATTGGCATGTTTCTGCTTGTAGCATTTTTTGCCAGCACGCATACAAAATCAGCGATGCCAGCGCCGCTCGTAAAAGCTCAAACATCATCAGAACAAACAATGCTCCCTGCAAGCGAGCCGATCATTGTTACAAAAACAAGCATGGTGTCGAAACAATCATCAGATCTGCAGCAGATGTCACAGCTCAAGGGCTCTAGCAATAATCTGGTCATGGTATTCATGGCACTGGTGTTTTCGACCCTGTTAACTCTAACAATTCAGTTCTGGCGTAATCTCCGCCGCGAATATGCCTCCCCGCGGCGGAAATGGGGAAAAGGCTAGTGTCACAAATACGGGGGTTGGCACAAACCTTTTCCCCGCAATTTATTTGCAATTAAGCGTGCGCTTCGGCGACCAATTAACGACTAAATTTCCTGCGACTTTCCTTTTTCCTGCAATTCTTTTAGGATTTGCAGGAAATTCGGTTTTGTATAAAGGGGATACGGAGCATGGCGACACTCATCGCAATATTTTTTGCGCTATTCATTTTTACGATGACCACGGCTGGCATCATATCGGCCGTTGGCACCGTTAATACCGAGCAATATGATATTGCAGCGGCCGCTCACCTGCTCGAAACCATCTATGTAAAAACCTTTGGCATCCCCGAAATAGCCGCGGGCCCCGTCAGCTTCTTGCTACTGGCGATCCCGGCTGTGCTGGCTTTTTACATTATCCAGACCATGTTCACGCGCAAACGCTGATGACATTGCAGACTTGAACTCGTCAGCGGCTTGTCAATGCCACCTTGTGAGCAGCCCCGCGATAGATCGTTCAAGACGGCTACTGGAACACGGCCCCAAATCAAATTATGATAGCAAAGGGTCTGGCAATTCATTGGCGGCAAAAGCTTCTGATCGCTCGACGCAACTGCCACATTCCCCGCAAGGAGTATCGCCGCCCGTGTAGCAGGTCCAGGTCTGGCCAAAATCGACTCCCAGCGCCGCGCCGCGCCGCACGATCTCAGGCTTGTCGAGATGTAGGAACGGCACCTGCAGATCAATTTTTTGCCAATCGCAAAGTCCAAGAGCTTGTTGCATGGCCGCAACAAAATCAGCGCGACAATCGGGATAGATCGCATGGTCGCCGCTATGAGCACCATAATAAAGCGCATCGCGGTCTTGCGAAAGCGCAACGCCAGCGGCAATCGACAACATAATCATATTGCGATTGGGCACCACCGTTTGCTTCATGCTCTCATCTTCATAATGGCCATGAGGGATCTCTTCATCGCTATTGCTCAGCAAAGCGCTATTAAACAACGCATTGATAAAAGGCAGGGCAACGATGGTGTGCTCGATGTCCAGCTGCTTTGCCTGAGCGGCAGCGCAAGCAAGCTCGCGGGTGTGTTTTTGCCCATAGTCAAAGGACAAGGCGGCAAGCTGGCAATCGCCCCTCTCCACCACCTCGTGGGCGAGTACGGTCGAATCGAGACCGCCAGACAAGATGATCAATGCTTTTTTCATAGGCCGGTTTTAGGGGAAGATCGTATGAGCTGCAACCATGCTTGAGTGTTTGTCGCTTATTGAGCCTCAGCTGCTTGTGCCGCGCGTCTTTCCTTGGCCAGTGTACTTAAACCAAAATCATCGAGAATGGCATAGATGGCCGGCACCACAAACAGCACCAGAATGGTGGAAGCAATCAACCCGAATGCCAGCGAGGTAACAAGGGGGATAAGGATTTGCGCCTGCAAACTGGTTTCGGCAAGCAGCGGTAACAGTCCAGCTACTGTCGTCAGCGACGTCAACAAAATGGCACGAAACCGAGAGCGCGCGGCAAGTGGCGCGGCCTGTGCCACCGTTGTCCCCGGACCGTGATGGTCCTTGATAAAGGCGATCAGCAAAATACTGTCATTGACCACCACTCCAGCCAGCGCCACAAATCCCAGCATGCTGGGCATGGTGAAGTCCAGTCCCATAAAGATATGCCCGGCAATCGCACCAATAAACGCGAACGGAATGACGATCATCACCACAAGCGGTTCGATATAGCTGCGGAACTGAAAGCTGAGAAGCAGGAACACGCCAATCATGCCAATCAAAAATCCTTGCACCATGCTCTTTTGGGTTTTGCCTGCTTCCTTGTTTTCTCCCTCTAGCGACAAGCTGATGCTGGGATGGCGTTTGAGAAATTGAGGAATAAAGCGTTTTTGTGTATCGGCAAGAATTTCATTGGTGTTGGCGATGCGGCTGTCTAGCTCGCCAGTAATGCTGATGGTGCGAGCACCATTTATGCGATTGATCCGTGAATAGCCGCGATCAGGCGTCAAGGTCGCGACAGATGACAGAGGGATTTGATCACCATTCTGCGTGGATATGACGAAATAGTCGAGATCAGCCAGGCTATCCTTGTCCTTTGAGCGCAGCCTCACATCGATTTCGTAAGATTCCGGACCGACCTGAATATCGGAGACCGTGCGGCCAAAAAAAGCGGCGCGCAACTGATCGGCAATAGTTCTGGCGTCAAGGCCAAGGCTATTGGCACTTTCGTTGAGATGGACTGTAAATTCTGGCTTGCCCGCCCGCAGGTCATCGGCAATATCAGCGACGCCTTTATAGCGTCGCAGCCAGCCTTGCAAATCGAGTGAAGCTTTTTTAAGGGCGACAAGATCGCGTCCCATCAAACGAATATCGATAGGCTTGCCGCCAGGGCCAACCTTGGCTTCAGTGAATTTGAGCGCCAGCACATCGGCAACAACGCCAATTTCCTTGCGCCACAGCGCGCGGATATCATCATTGCGAGAGTTGCGCGTTTCACTATCTATGAGGTCGATCCGCAAGGTTGCTACATGGCTGCCATTTTCAGAAGCATCAACATTGACATTGTACAAGATGGTGATATGTTTGAGCAGGCTTTTCTCACCCGCTTCATTCTTGCGAAGCTGTTCGTTCATGCGATTAAGCGCATCGGTCAATTGCTCGACAACGGTTTCAGTGCGCTTCAAGGGAGTGCCTTGGGCCAGCAGCAAGCGGGCCTCGATAGTATTGCCCTCAAGATCGGGAAAGGCTGAAAATTTCAGTACGCCGCCTGCCATTGCTGTCACCGAGAGCACGAATATGCCAATGGCAACACCTGTAGTCAGGTAGCGCCAGCGAACTGTTGTATCGACAAAACGCCCGACAACGCGCTCACGCATCCAGTCAACGAAGCGATCCATATGGCGCATCAAAAACGTGCGTTCATTGCCAGCCTTTTCAAGCGTATGAGCAAGATGATTGGGCAAAATGAGAAAGGCTTCTATGAGCGAGATCACCAGAACGGCCAACATCACAACCGGGATGATTTTCAAAATGGCGCCGATATCACCCTTTAGAAACATCAAGGAGCCAAAGATAAAGGTCGTGGTGCCAAAGCTAGACAGCACGCCAGGCATGACCTGCATGGTGCCATTGACCGCCGCATCAATGGGGGTAGCGCCTTTTTCACGGTGCGAGGCGATATTTTCCGAAATGACAATGGCATCATCCATCAACAGGCCAATCACGATAAGCAGTGCCACCATCGTGAACATATTGAGCGAATAACCCAGCGCCACCATGATCGCAAAAGCTCCCATAAACGAGACGGGCAGACCCATGGTGATCCAGAACGAATAACGAAAGCCAAAGAACAACAGCATCACAAGGAATACCAGCACGAGCCCCATCACGCCGTTGCTGATCAACAATTTCAATCGGTCGCGCACAATTGAAGAACCATCATTGGTAATGGTCAATTGGATGTTTGGGGGAGCGGTGGCGTTTTCTCGTTCCACAAAAGCGCTCACCGCATCGATCACATCGAGCGTATCTTCATTGGGGGTCTTGGTGATTTTTAAAATGGCGGCACGTTTGCCGTTAAACAGGGTTTTCACCTCATCAAGATCAAAGCGATCGGTAATGGTGGCAATATCGCCAAGCCGCACCTGCCCGCCCACACTACCAGAGATGACGATCAGATCTAGAAAATCATGAACCTTCTTGCGCTCTTCATTGAGTCGAATGAGAATATCGCCATCTCGCGTCTCAACCGAGCCAGCGGGCAAATCAAGGCTCTGGCGCGAGATTTTGCCAGCAATAGCATCAAGGCTCAGGCCATATTGGCGCAAGGTCGCATCTGATAGCTCGATGCGGATCTGATGGTCAGAAAAACCATTGATCTCAATCTTGGGAATTTTACCAGAGGCGAGCATCCGCGCTTTGAGATCTTCGGCATAGGCCTTAAGCTGCGACGGGTTTTCCGTACCGGTCAGCGCCACATCGGCGACAAAGTCGGTGCGTCCCAGAACCGTCAGAACAGCTTTTTCGGCCTTGTCAGGAAAATCATTGATGGCTTCAATTTCGGTCGTGACATCAGTGAAAAAACGATCAAGATCATTGCCTTCGACCATCTCAACAACAGAAAGGGCGAGATTTTCACGTGACGCACATTGTACCTCATAGACATTGTCGACACTGCTGATGGCGTCCTCAATGCGTCGGCAAATAGCTTCCTCAATGGTTTCCGGGCGGGCCCCTGGATAGGCAATGCTTATTTGCACCTTGCGGCCATCAATGCGCGGAAAGGTCTCGCGCTGCAGGCTGGGCGCGGCGAAAAATCCAACCGCCAGAAAACCGATCAACAGCAGATTGGCGATCGTGGGGTGAGCTGCAAAATAGCGCATCATCGCAATGATCCCTTGCCGCTGGCCTGTATTTTAAGGCGCTGACTGACGAGAGGGTCATCGATCGCCAGCAACAACATGCCATCAATCGCAGGGCTCAAATTGCTGACAATGACCTGATCCTTTGCAGCCAAACCACTTTTAATGATCACAAAATCTCCTTGTACCAGCTTGACGCGCACTGGTCTGATCACCAACCTGTTTTTATCGTCCACCAGATAAACTTGGTCGGCATGCAGCGCGGAGCGAGGAATGATGATCTGGTTTTCCAGCTTTCTCGTGCTGATTTCAACTTCAACAAACATGCCCTTGATGAGCGGAGGCCGCTCCCCGGGCACAACATTTTTATAGGCCTTGTCGACCGAGACAATGGCCCCGATGGTGCGGGTTTTCGGGTCAACAGTATCGCTGATACGCGCGACAATTGCGGGCCATTCGACCACATTTTCGTTAAAGTGGATGCGCACCAGCGCCTTCATGCCAAGCTGTTGAGCGAGTTTTGAAATGGCGCCTTCGCTGATCTCTTGAGGTTTTGAGCTGGCACCACGTGCGGCCGCTTTCAAGAGACCGCGAAATTGCGTCATGGGTATTTGCGCTGGCACTTCAGCGCGGGCCACACTGTCAATCGAACCAAGATTGGTGCCGGCCCCCACAAATTGGGTGACTTCGACATTGGCTTTAGCGATGCGAGCATCAAAGGGCAGAGTGATTTTTGTGCGGGCCAGATTGAGGCGAGCGGTTTCTTCTTGCGATACCGAAATGGCTTTTTGCTCAATCTGGACGCGGATCTGCGTGGGGATCAGTTTAAGGGCGCTTTCAAAATCCAACACACGTTTGCGCTGGTTGAGAAGATTGCGAAATTCCTTGTCGAGCGTCGCCTGCGCAATGGTACCGCGCTTTTTGAGGCTCAAGGAGCGTTTATATTCTCGTTCATTGATGGCAAGGGACTGGCGCTCGATCGCCAATGAGGCTTTGGTGTTGGCCTTGCCTAGCTTGAGCTCTTCGAGCTTGGCATCAGCAGCACGTATATTGGCCTGTGCCTGCGTGATGGCGATTTTGTAGTCATCCGGGGCGATCTCAATGATCTGAGTACCCTTTTTTAAAAGAGCGCCTTTTTTGAATTTGGGATGCACCTTGATGATGCGGCCCGAAACCTGGGCAACGGCGTTCCAAACACGCCCAGGCTCAACAACGCCATAGCCAAGAATTCGTGGCACCACGCTGGTCGGCGTAATGGCAATTGTACGAACAGAACGCGATTGCTCGATCGCCTTGACTTGTTCGGGTGCCTTTTTATTCTTGATCACCAAGGCAAGCAGCAACACCGCCAGGATGATCGGTGGCAGGATAAGAATACGCCGCTTCCAGCTCGTTGCCATGTTTTTTTCTCCCATTGGAACCAGGACACTGCCTTCTATGGCAAGGCCATAGACGCAATTCATTGATCTTACGCATAACATAAGATTATCCGTCGCTCTAAGGGATCTTTTTTTATCAGCTGGCGATGCTGAGGTCGCGCGATGATTTTTTACGCATTATCGGGCAGTTGTTCTGGACGAGAGGCTGGCGCTGTTCGTCGAGCAGCGAGAGCAGGTCTTTGGCGGGAATAGGCCGTGAGAAATAAAACCCCTGCCCCTCCGAGATGCCCATAGCCAGGGCCGCTACGGCTTGTTCAGGTTGCTCAATGCCTTCAGCAACAATGGTCATCTGGTATTGGCGCGCAAGATTGACCAGCAGTTCGATCATTTGACGCGATCTTTGATTGTCGACGATACCGTCGATGAAAATCTTGTCGAGCTTCAAGGTGCCTACATCAAGTGTTTGAATGGACGACAGGCCATTATGGCCAGTACCAGCATCATCAATAGCAATCCGGATGCCATATTTGTGATATTGAGCAACGGTCTGGCTGGCGAGGTCCAGATCAGCAATTTCTTGCCGCTCGGTGATCTCGGCAACCAGGCTTTTTAACGGCAATCCCACCAATTTGAGCACTCCCAGCAAACGAGGCAGAAATGTCGGGTCGAGAAACTGAGCCGGGGTTACATTGAAAGTCAGTTTGAGACTTGGGTTGGCGCGCAATTCGGATGCCAATGACAAGCCTGCCGAGCGCAACAAGGAGAATAGCATCGCATCAATGCGACCAAAATTTTCTGCCAACGGGATAAATCTGCCGGGCGATATGATTTCGCCATCGGGTTTGATCCAGCGTGCCAGCATCTCGAAGCCACTAATCTGGCTGGATTGCAGATCAATAATTGGCTGAAAATAAGGAGTAAACTCCCCATTGGCGATGGCGGCATCAATTTCTTCGATGGCGCCAAGCGGCGGAAACAGCGCACGTGCTGCAAGAAAACCAAGAAACAGCCCAATCATACTGACAAGCAAATCCACGAGCCTTGAGTATTTTTTATTCCAGTGGGCAAAAGAATTTTTATCGATCCGGAGCTGCGCCTTGATCGGATAGCGCTTCGAGCGTGCGGTGAAAAGCAGCTCATTTGATGCGCTTGACTGGTCGCTCTGGGGGTAATTATCTGGCAAATAAGTGGCAAGTTGTTTGCCGCTACTAAGGGTAACCTGCATCGACAGAGCAGGGCGAAGACCAGAGGGGACCAAATCAAACAGCAGCCCTCCGGTACTGATGACCGCGACGACATCGTGATCCCTCCCCTTCCATTGCACGGACAGGGCACGCTCTTTGCCCCCCGTCAGCACAGCCAATTGAATGGTTGAGTTGAGGCCACTCTCCCAGCTATCCATCGCATCGAGATCGGTTTGCAGATGATCGGTTGAAAACACTGCACATTCAGAGCCAGCCGACCGCATTCGTATGTCTTTGAGCGCGCCGACTGACCTGACATAGCCCTTGAATGCTGCGATCGTATCAGCCGAACAAGTCGTCTGGCCGCGTGTTTGAATGCTGATAATAGTGTTGACCGCAAGGTCAGTGGCGAGTTCAGTGCGCAAAATCGTGCGAGCGGCAAGATCTTCAATCTGTGATTTATTCCAGGCCAATATGATATTGGCATAGATCAAATGAGTGACCGCAAAAAAAGATACGGTGATCAACATGATCAGCGAAAACTGAATTGCGTGGCGCTTTGTCATCGTTGGTTATCTCCCACTTCTTGCTTCACCATAGGTTATAAGATTTAGGAGAGTGTAAACGAACGCAAAGAGGATCTTTACTGGCGATATCTAAGCGACGGCATTCTTGATTTACGGCCAGCGCCCGGGTTACGCATTGTGCCGGGATTGCTATTCTTGCACAACTCGCCATAGACGCTCGCCTGGCGCGTGATTTCACCTTTATGATCGACGAGCTTAACTTTCGTCTGCCGATTATTAGCGCGTCTGTAATTGGCATGAGAAATAGATAGATAACTCGTTGCACTATCCTGCCAGATAATAATGGCATTGCGAATGGCAATGCTGGTGATTTTGTCGTACCCATATGCCCAGCGTTTAAAGCATTTTTTATATGAGGCCGCAGCAGCGCTATTGGTTATCGAGATTGACAAAAGCGTGCCGATGACTGCAATTGCAATGCGGATTGACGAATGGCTCATGTTCATGTGCTCCAAAAAAAATGCCAGAAAAAAAGTATTGTGCCTGGTTAGTCGTTTGGGGAATAAAAAGGTTCAATTTTCATGCAACCGCTAACCAAATGGCTGACGGCTCTGGTAAAGGAAATCATTGGTATCAGCTATGATCTGTTCAAGCTGATGATACCGGTCATCATCCTTGTTAAAATGATCCAAGAGCTGGGCGGGATCGAGTATATATCCGCGGCCCTTGGTCCGGTGATGGATCTGGTGGGGCTGCCGGCCAGTATGGGGCTGGTATGGGCGACTACCATGATTGTCAATATGTATGGCGGCATGATTATTTTTGTTACCATGCCGCAGGCAGAGACCTTGAGCGTGGCGCAGGTGACCGTGCTTGGCACCATGATGCTGATGGCTCATTCTTTACCCATTGAGGGACGAATTTCCCAAAAAGCGGGCATAGGTTTTCTCTACACGCTGGCCTTGCGGATTGGCGGGGCTCTGGTGCTGGGGTTCATTCTGCATCAGATATACAGCTCCGGGAATTACCTTTCGCAAACCAATCAAGCGTTATGGAAGCCAGCGCCCGTTCTTGATGACAGTTTACAGGCCTGGGGAATAGCGCAGCTTGTCACTCTGTTTCAGGTTTTTGTGATCATTGCCATTCTCGTGGTATTTCTACGCGTGCTCAAATGGAGCGGCATCGAAAAGCTGTTCGCGCGCGCCTTGCAGCCCGTTTTAAGACTTTTGGGACTTGGCAAGCGCACCACATCCATCACCATTATCGGCATGACACTGGGACTGACTTATGGCGGGGGCCTGTTGATCAATGAAGCCAAAAAAGGAGATATATCGAAACGCGATATTTTTGGTTCAATGTCCCTGCTGGCTGTGTGCCATTCCTTGATCGAGGACACCTTGTTGATCGTGCTGATTGGCGGCGATCTCACAGGTATCCTCTATGCGCGCATGCTGTTTGCCGTTGTGCTGATTGCGATTATCATGCGCTTGTTGCCGCGCTCCCCTAATTGAACAGCGCAACCCCGGACAGATAGGGGTGACCAAATACAAATCCGGCAACAAAGCCAAGAGCGATAACAGCAGGCACAAATTCGCGTCCAAATGGTATTTTTTCAGGCTTGCTCCACTCGCCGTCGCGGCGATTGACGAGCACCCTCATGATCAATGCCCAAAGACCAAGGCCGCCAAACAAAAGGACGGAGCGATTATCACCGTTGAGGACCGAATGACCGCTCGCCCACAATAACATGCCCGTCAGCTGCAGGTGACGGATCCAGCGTTTCAGATTGGTCGCCATGCGTTTGTCAAAACCAAAGCCAAACAGGATAACGCCGCAAAAGACCAAAGCGAGGCCGGGCAGAGTTGTCCAATCAGGTAAACTGTAAACACTCCACTGATCAGCCGCACGCCAGCCCATTGACATTAGAGCGATCGAGCCAACCAGTCCGAGGGCAAAAATGCCCGCATATAGATTTGCTCCCATACCTTTTATAAGAACACTGCGAAAGCGCGGCTTGGTGGCGGGCATGAAATGCAGGAAATACCATAAGGCCAGGCCCAAAAATATCAGTGTCATTTGTGATCTCCAATTTTGGTGTTGTTAATTCGGGTGCCCATCAATGTCAGCGCAGCGATTGCCAGCAGGATGATCCACTGCGGCATAACGATAAGAGAGCCGAGACGGAACAGGCCAAAGCCGACAAAAAGGGCTGCTATGGCAGCATACTGAGTGGCAATAAATATCAGTAATGAGTTTTTGTCGTGCGTTGACCTGATCGCCAATGTAAGAGCGACAAAGCTAAGAGCCAGAACACAAGTTATCCCGTGCCAGATCACAGAAAGAACCATCTTGTTTTCGATCGAAAGATTGCTCAGCAATGCGGGGGTATGAAACAATGCCTCACCGGCGAAAGTGTGGATGAGGACTGTCAGGCCAGAAAGTATGCTTGCCGAAAAGATCCATCTGTTCATGATCGCCCCTCCTTTTCTTCCACCCAGTGATGACGCAAACGCACAGTGGCCCCCATGCGCTCGAAAATTTTACAAAGGCCGTAAGTTGTGCGGTTGAAGAAAATGAATTCTTCGGCCACATAATCTGGACTATCGAGGGTCTGCGAAAACATCATCATCAGCTCCTGGCCGCGCTTGGTATAGTCCTTATTGGCCCCAAAGTCATAGCTGTCGTGAACAAACGGTTCGGTCACCCATGCGCCAAACGGGCGGAACAACTGCTCATGCATTTCGGGTGTG
Source organism: Alphaproteobacteria bacterium (assembly GCA_024280475.1). Lineage (GTDB taxonomy): Bacteria > Pseudomonadota > Alphaproteobacteria > Rhizobiales > JAKIUO01 > JAKIUO01. Next base: position 9,388 of record JAJRQA010000069.1, on the reverse strand, counting down.
AGATTTTCAAATGGCATGCCAATATCAGCGTAAGCGCGCGCCAGCGCATGGCGGTCCCCGTATAGATAAGCCAGCAGCAATTGCGGGAACACACGCATAAAATGATCTGACAAATGTCGTACGCAGCCAAAATCGAGGACGTTGATCGAGCCATCCGTGGCAAACAGATAGTTGCCAGGATTGGGATCGGCATGCAGGCACTGCAGATCGCGGGCGCTATGTACAAAAAAGTCATAGAGTTTTTGTGCAGCCCGGTTGCGCTGCTCCTTGCCGGGATTACTGGCCAACCAGTCATCAAGATGCAGGCCAGGCATATATTGTGTTGAGAGCACTTGCTGGGCGCTGAATTCATCATATATGCGCGGAATATTTATGCCCTCAAGCTTTACATGGCCCGCAAACCAGTTGGTGTTCTTGCGCTCGATCCGATAGTCAACCTCTTCTTTGAGGCGTGCTTCAATTTCATCAAGGGACTGCAGGATAATTTTAGCGTCGCGCATATTGCGGACAAGGGAACGTACCAGAGCAAGGTCGCTATCGATGGCATTGGCAATGCCGGGATATTGTACTTTGACCGCCAGTTGCGTGCCATCATTCAGGCTTGCTTGATGTACCTGCCCAAGGCTGGCAGCGGCAAAGGCGGTTGTGTCGAAACTGGCAAACAGTTTTTCCGGGGATTGCCCCAATTGCTCCATCATCACCTTGCGGATCAGCACCTTGTTAAGTGGCGGCACCTGATGAAAGCTCTTTTGCAGCTCCCGTTGATAGGAGGGCGGCAGCAGGTCGAGTTCCATACCGATCATCTGGGCAATCTTAAGGGCAGTACCGCGCAATTGGGTCATGGCACCAAACAAAATTGCTGCATTTTTTTCATCCAGCACCTGCTTGGTCTGGTGCTCTTTGTGCGGTGACAAAAAGGCTCGTTTGACCTTGTGCTGGAGCTCACCCGCGCCAACCTTGATCGCAGCAACCCCGGCGACTTTTGCGCGTGCCAGTTTACTTTCGGGAAGTTTTTGGTTCATCGTCCCCCTCCATAAAGCGGCGCTTGACCTTTGAGGCGGTTTCGTTGAATTGCGCGAAACTGTCAAGATGGCTCATGATATGGGTGCGAAATAGGAACGACATGAGATCGAGACCTTTTCCAACAAGTCCTTGTTGCAGAAAGGTCGCGACGATACCCATGCTTTTATCGAGCAATTGCGTGGTGTTTTCAAAATCTGGCGAACTGTCCCTTAGCCAATAGGCCATGATGCCCGTTTGATAGTCCCAAAACAGGCGGGGCAATAATTCCTGGTAAGGCTGGTCAGGCACTTCCCCCGCTTCAATCGCCGCCTCCAGCATGTCCGTGACCATCTTCTTGTTGAGACGTCTGGTCTCGGCCAGATGAGTAATACCGGTGGCCGGCGAATAATAGGTAAGGGTAAAAACCTGTTGCAAAAACTCGCGTGCTGGTCGCCAGACTTTCAGCTCGGTTTCGATCAGCTGATGCAACTGTTCTTGCAAGGAATAAGTATGGAAGTCCTCAATCTCCTTGAGAGCGCTCATGGTTTGGTGCTGCACATGCTCGCAATAGCCATAAAGCAGGCTTTCTTTGCTGGGGAAATAATTGTAGATGGTTGCGTCCCCAACACCGGCACGGCGTGCAATCTCTCGCATACTCGCCGATTTAAAGCCTTTTTCAATAATAACATCAGCGGCAGCTTCGAGGATCTTCAGCCGGGTCTGTTGTTTTTCCTGTTCGCTTATTTTCATGAGATACCTCCTTTTAATAGGATATTACACTCCAATAAATAGCATATAAACACATTTAATCAATAGTAATTATATATTGATGAAGAGATTGGCTGATGATATCCATTCGGTGGAGGCGAACATCTGCATGCCGCTGCTAGAAATATCTCATTCTCGCCTATCAGTATTTGTGGGCGACCTGGCCTTCGAGCGACACCATCAAAGGGCGTTCAAAAAGCCCACATGCGAGCGCTATCGATTGAGACGCTCGAAGGTGAAAAGACCGTCACCCCATTGCTGATATTTGCCGACCTGATAGATCTTCATTTCTTCATTCTCATCGAAAAACAATTGTTCGTCTCGCAGCTTCAGATGCTCCAGCGGGATGACAATGCGGTGCAACACATTGAGGCCCTTCTTGTAAGCGATGGCGTGAAACACTATTGGAGAAAACGAGCCAGAACTTAAAAGCTGAGCGCATTTTTGGAAATACAGCCGCACATTGCGCCGTGCCCCCGATATATGATCGACCCCGGCACGATCGCTTGCATAAACTTCGAGAAAGTTTTCCCCTTGTTTTTGCGTATCTCGATACCAGTCGATCAGCGTCGCCATATCTCGCCCCAGCCGCTGATAGTCATCAATGGCCTGGCTAATCACTGAGGCATGTACCGCATCGAGTTGCGCCTCGGCAGCTTTTTCAGCGGTTTTACGCGCGCGCAGTCCTGTCCATGCAACGATAATCGCAATAGCTAGTGCGCCAAACTCAATCCAGTCTTTGGTTAACAGCTCTATTTAAGGTCTCTCCTTGTCCGTTAAGCCATTATGGCGCGGCTGTGAGCTGATGCAAGCCCTTGCCCAAGCGAGTGACACCGCTTATATTAGCCCTGACTGATATAAAGTGACCACGGAAAAGGGGTTAAGCTCATGATGCCTGAATTGCATCCATTCGCCAAATTCATCGCCATATTGGGACGCGGCAAAACATTATCGCGTTCACTGACGCTTGACGAGGCGGACGAAGCCATGGGCATGATCATTGATGGCATCGCCTTGCCCGAACAGCTTGGCGCCTTTTTGATGCTTCAGCGCTTTCAAGAAGAAACCCCCGAAGAAGTGGCGGGCTTTGTCAAAGCCATCAAATCGCGTCTTGAATTGCCTAGTGTCAAACCAAAAGTTGATATTGACTGGTCGTCCTATGCGGGCAAGCGGCGCCAGCTTCCCTGGTTCGTACTCAGTGCTTTATTGCTGTCCCAAAACGGCGTACGCGTCTTCATGCATGGCACCGAAGGCCATACGCCGGGCCGCGTCTATACAAGAGAAACTCTTGAGGCACTTGGATACCCTGTTACTGAGACCCTTGAAGAGGCCGCGCAAGCCCTTGACGCGCGTAATTTTGCTTATGTGCCGCTTGAAGGTCTGAGCCCCAAAATGCGCGACCTTATTGAGCTGCGCCCGATTTTTGGCCTGCGCACACCGGTGCATACGATCTCTCGCATGATCAATCCTTTTGACGCGCCCACCATGTTGCAAGGCATTTTCCATCGCGGCTTTTTGGAAACTCATACTCATGCTGGCAAATATCTGGGCCAGCCCAATATGGCGGTATTTCGTGGAGAAGGCGGCGAAATCGAACGGCGCGCCAACAAGCCAACCGATGTACAGGTTTTACGCGATGGCGAGGTCAGCATGGAGCGCTGGCCACGCCTCACTGCAGATCCGCGCCAACCCGTCGACGAAGCAATGGACGTGCAGCGTCTCGCCGCGCTTTGGCGTGGAGAGATTGAAGACGAATATGGACAGGCCTCGGTGACCGGCACGCTGGCCATTGCGCTCAAACTGCTCGGCAAAGCCGATAGCATTGAGGACGCAGACAAGCTGGCTCTCAGCATGTGGCAAAGCCGCGACACAGCCTATTTCGCCAAGGTCGCCTAACGGTAATATACGACAATGACAAAACCTGATGTTCCCACCCTGACCCAGCTTGGTGCGCAAACAAAGCTACCCGCCAGCCCGGACGAGGCTTTGCTGGAAAAGGTGCCAAACGCGCAAAAAGACACTGATGCACTGGTTCGTTTTACAGTGCCAGAGTTCACGTCATTGTGCCCCCTCACGGGTCAACCGGACTTCGCGCATATGGTCATTGACTATGTGCCTGACCAATGGTTGATCGAATCCAAATCGCTGAAAATATTTTTGGGATCGTTCCGCAACCATGGTGCATTTCACGAGGATTGCACGATTGGCATTGCACGGCGTCTGGTAACGGAGCTGGAGCCCCGCTGGTTACGCATCGGGGGATACTGGTATCCGCGCGGCGGCATGCCTATTGACGTGTTCTGGCAAACGGGGGAGCCACCAAAAGATCTCTGGCTCCCCGATCAGGGCGTTCCGACTTATCGCGGACGCGGCTAATTTTTTGATGTCAGGCAAACAACCTAAAATGTCCGACGATTACCATCGGACCTGAAACCGGAACAAATGTCTGTAAGACGATGATCATGGCCAATTTGTCGACATACATCCGCTTTCAGATTTGGATTTTGCCGAATGGCTCGATTACTCACCTTGCGACCATAAGATCGAGCAATCGCTGCCAGATAATTATCTTCACAATAGGGGGTGGAAATCTTGCCATTGCCTTTAACAATCTGAAAACGTCCATCACATTTTATCTTTGCCTGCGCACTCAAAGTGCTGGCCAGTAAAAATGCCAACCCGATACCTGCCATTAACCCCCATGTGAGGGGTCTGTTATCCAGTGCTTGCGCCCGATAAATCATAGCCTTCATCCTGTCATTTAAAATTACCGAATTTCGAAACCATTTATAGATAAGCGTTATTGAACCTCTCGACAAGAGCGCATCCCACCTATCCCTAATGATGTGCGCGCCGTGTATGCAAGAGGGACACACGCTTACGCTTACTCTTCTTGTTCAAGCAAAGTCGACCACAAGAGCGCACCGACCACAGCGCCGACCAGAGGAGCCACCCAGAACAGCCATAATTGCTGCAAGGCCCAACCATCGGCGTACAACGCCACCCCCAGGGATCTGGCAGGGTTGACAGATGTGTTGGTAACAGGAATAGAGATGAGATGAATGAGCGTCAGCGCCATCCCAATGGCGAGGGGGGCAAAAGCTGGCACATTCGCATAGCCAGCAGCCGAATTATGCGAGGTGGCCCCTAAAATGATAATGAGGAAAAAAGCCGTCATCACCACCTCGATGATCAAGGCCGACATCATGGAGAATTTACCTGGCGAATGATCCCCATAGCCATTTGAGGCAAACCCGCCAGTGCCAGTAAAATCAGCCTTGCCCGAGACAATCAAATAAAGCACGGCGCCCGCCAGAACTGCCCCCACACATTGGGCGATAATATAACTGGCCAGATCTTTCCATTCGAACCGCCCCGCCACGGCAAGACCAAGCGAAACCGCTGGATTAAAATGACCACCAGAAATACCGCCCACTGCATAGGCCATAGTCAGAACTGTCAATCCAAACGCGAGGGACACCCCCAAAAGGCCAATGCCTACTTCTGGAAAAGCTGCTGCCAGTACGGCGCTGCCACATCCCCCCAGAACCAGCCAGAAGGTTCCCAACAATTCCGCAGCAAGCTTATTCATGATCATGTCCCTTTTAGTATAACGTCGCGAACCTCTTTGGTTCGTACAAGGAACGATATTCCATTCTAAAAGAAGTGGCAAATTGGAAAAATGTTTGTGCCGATACAAAAAGCATCTCACTCGCCCTGTTCATATGGCAAATCATCAGCTCACACTATCTGGCGTGCCCGATAAAACAGATGCGAAAAACCATTCAGTATGTTTTACACTATGCTCAAAATGTGCGTAAACACATGTTATAATAATGAATCAGCTTTTCCCAAGGGACCCATATATGAGCGACGACGAAGCAATTGAATATCCCTCTATCCGCATGCGGCGCAATCGCCAGAATCCGTGGGTGCGGCGTATGGTTAGCGAGAACACGCTCAATGTCGCCGATCTGATTTGGCCGCTATTTGTTATTGAGGGTAAAAATAAACGTGAGCCTGTCCCCTCCATGCCTGGAGTGGATCGCTTGTCGATTGATCTGCTGGTGCGCGAAGTCGAAAAAGCCAGCATTCTGGGGATTCCAGCTATTGCCCTGTTTCCCAACACGCCCGACGACAAACGGGACGATGAGGCCAGCGAAGCCTTTAACCCGGACAATCTTGTGTGCCGGGCAGTGCGCGCCATCAAGCGCGATGTCCCTGATATCGGTGTGATTTGTGATGTGGCGCTCGACCCTTATACCAGCCACGGTCATGATGGCCTGTTGATTGATGATGAAATTGCCAATGATGAAACCGTTGAAGCCTTGATCATGCAATCACTCAACCAGGTGCAAGCGGGCTGCGATATTCTGGCCCCCTCCGACATGATGGATCACCGGATCGGCGCCATTCGCCAGGCTCTTGAAGAGCACGGTTTTGAAAACACACTGATCATGAGTTATGCCGCCAAATATGCTAGCGCCTTTTATGGCCCTTTCCGCGATGCCGTTGGGTCATCTGGCACCTTGAAGGGGGATAAGCGCACCTATCAAATGGACCCGGCCAATAGCGATGAGGCCCTTCGCGAGGTCGAGCTTGATATTGAAGAAGGTGCCGATATGATCATGGTCAAGCCGGGCATGCCCTATCTCGACATTGTTGGGCGCATCAAGGATGAATTCCAGATGCCGACCTTTGCCTATCAGGTCTCAGGCGAATATGCGATGATCATGGCTGCCGTACAAAATGGCTGGCTGGATCATGACAAGGTGATGATGGAAAGCCTGATGAGTTTCAAACGCGCCGGTTGCGATGGCGTCTTGACCTATTTCGCACTTGAAGCGGCAAAAATACTCAAAAACCCCACCTCTTGATCCGCCAATAAACACCCGTTCCGCTTTATTATTCGGCGGAAGAAAAACCGCTCGGGCTTTGCGCTGGCGATTTCGAGCTGGGCCGGCTCAAGGGCATATCGCTCACAGCCGTTTTTACAAAACCTGAGGGTTGTTGAGTGGGCCCGTCAGAGGCCAACGCCGCCGTCTCCATGGCTGTCGCGGAGACCCTATCAGCTGCAGGCGCAAATCGTGAGGCGATATCAACGGTGCGCGGAATGCCAGCTGGACGTTGGTGCTGCTCAGCGACTTCAACCTCAAACTCTTCAACAGCTCCAAGCGGCTCCGATTCCATAACGGGATCCGCAATAGCCCCCACCTCTGTTGGCGTCCCAATCTCTACTGCGGGCTCCGCTTGAGCCTCACCTTCTTCCAGCGCTTCCACCTCGAGTTCTGCTTCAATCTCGACTTTGGTCTCTTCTTCGACTTTGGTCTCTTCTTCGACTTGCGTCTCGATCACCTCTTCCACAGGCTCGGCGTCATTTTCAAGAACCTCTTCCTCATGCGCTTGTGCAAAAGCCTCTCGTGCATCACCTATACGCAGCAGCAATTCGTGAACCGTGTTACGAAACGCATCCCCGGCAGAGCCTGGATATTTGGCAGTGAACGAGCGGCTTTCGGGATTGAACCTCGCGGCATGCTGTATGGGGGCCATATGGGGAATGGCGTCAGGGAAGCAATTGCTTTCCTCATCATTAGTCAAAATGGCATGGTAGGTATCGTCTTCGGCGGATTGACGATTTTTCATATTGACCAAAATACCAAGATTTTGCGCCATCTTGAGATCAGGATTGATTTTCTTGAACTCGCGGAACATTTCAAGGCCGGCAATCGCCAGGAAATCGGGTTTCACCGGCGCCAGATGATAATCTGCTTCGCGCAACCAGATCTCGGTCAGTAGGGAGAGACCGGGTGGACAGTCGATAAACACATAATCATATTTGAGCCGCGCCTCGGCCAGAACGGAACGCACAAGACCGCGCATTTGCTCATGACGATCAGCTTCCGTGACCGCCCGCTCAACCAGCGTCAAGCGCAGATCACCCGGCAGCAGATCAATATTATGGGTATCATCCACATCAGAAACATGCGGGGTGACAAAGTCCTTCCAGTCGGGTGTTTGACCAAGGATCAAGGTCTGGTGCAGTAGCCCCACAAGAGTTTTCCAATCGGAGCGTTTTTGATTTAGATCGTCAAACGGCATCAGCATGACGCTAATACTCATCTGGGCATCACTGTCGATTACCAGCACCTTTTTGCCGTAATAATAAGAAAGAGTTTCTGCAATAGCGAGGGTCACAGTCGACTTGCCGACCCCTCCCTTTGCATTCATGACAGCGATTGAAGATCCCAGCTTGTTGTTTTCCATGCCCCACCTTGAGAAGTTGATTGTTGCGTGCCCCCCGCGAGCGAACCCCGGCACTTATTGAAGCTGTATTATTGTCATGATTCGGGCGACCTTAGGGCGAAGTTCGACTTCTTTTACTCTTTTTAACAGCTTTGTGGAAATACGCTAAAAACACAGCACAAAAACAAAATTACATAAATTGGCCTTTTATTTTTCACAGCTTGGATTATCCTCTAAGATAGATGAAAGATCAGGACGCCCAGAGTATGACAGACCAAAGTAGCTTTTTTCCAGACTTCCATGTCACCATGGCACAGCCCTGCCCCTATCTGCCGGGCAGGCTGGAGCGTAAACTATTCACCCATCTGACCCCTGACAAACCCAGCCAATTCATCGACAAGCTTCTACGAAATGGCTTCCGGCGCTCGCAAAACGTCGCCTACCTGCCCTATTGCAATGATTGTCATGCCTGCGTATCGGTGCGCATCATTGTCGACAAATTCGAGCCCAGCAAGAATTTCAAGCGCCTCAAAAAACGCAATATGGATCTGGTTGCCGAACGTGTGAAGCGCAAAGCAACCAGCGAGCAATATGATTTGTTCAACAAATATATCAACGAACGCCATGGCGACGGCGGTATGGCCGACATGGATCATTTTGACTTCTCCATGATGATCGAGGAAAGCGAAGCCGATACTTTTTTGACCGAATATCGTTTACGGCCAACGCTTGACGAGCTTGCTGATAGCAATGAAAATGACACACATGTCCAAAAAAATCCGCTGATTGCCGTGACCCTTTGCGACCGTTTAAGCGACGGCATTTCGATGGTCTACAGCTTTTTTGATCCCCAATACAAGCCGCGAAGCCTCGGCAGCTATATGATTTTGGAACATGTCGATTATACCCGCAGACAAGGTCTGCCTTTCGTCTATCTTGGCTACTGGATCGATGGTTGTCGGAAAATGTCTTACAAGGCCCGTTTCACGCCCCAACAAAGACTGACCCCCGATGGCTGGCAAGATAGCGACGACTAGTTTTGAACTTTAAGCTGACCAAGTAGCTGAGCGCGGTCCAGACTAAAGTCCGCCTCAATCCACGCGCGCTCCAACTGCAACAGCTTTTTACCAACCGATGGCCCCGGCGACATGCCGGCATCCAGCAGATCTTGTCCGCTCAGCGAAAAAACCGGTGGCTGCCAGCGCTCAGGCAAATCATACAGCTTGCGCCATTTGAGATCACCCGCACCAGCGCGCGACAATAGCCAGTTGATGGCCACGCTCATGTGATAATTGTCTTGCAAACGATAGAGCAGGATACGCGCGCTTTTCTCATCAAGATCTTGATTGATACCCGCCTCTTGTTCCCAAAGTTT
>JAJRQA010000068.1 GCA_024280475.1 Alphaproteobacteria bacterium | reverse complement strand
GTTTTAGTCGTCCTGTTCGCCCAGCTCATCGAGGAGCTTATTTTGTTTGCGCTCATCGCGGATGATCCACAAGGTCAGGGCGGTTACAAAAAAGCCGACAAGGAGATAGCAGGCATATATAAAGTCGGCATGTTTCCAGGCTTCCAGTTCACTCATCAAATCGTCTTTCCTATATATAATGTGTATGGCACTGCTTTTCAGGGCTATCGATTGGCGCGTTCAACCCGTCGCAATTGCATGGCCTCAACCTTGCGGCGCAGCACTTCGGCGCGCATGGCTTTGAGATGCAGGACTATAAACAAAAGCGTAAAGCCAAGCCACATGACCAGCAGCGGGGTCAAAATATCGGTATGAATGGTAATACCGGATGGTTTGATACTGGCGGGTTGATGCAAGGAGTTCCACCAGACCACGGAAAACTTGATGATCGGTAGATTGATCGCCCCGACAACGGCCAGAATGGCAGCAGCGCGTCCGGCCCGTGAATGATCATCAATGGCCTCCCAAATGGCCATCAATCCAAGATAGAGGAAAAACAATACCAGCATGCTGGTGAGGCGCGCATCCCAGACCCAGTAGGTGCCCCACATGGGTTTGCCCCACAAGGAGCCCGTGACCAATGCCAGAAAGGTAAAAACCGCGCCAATTGGCAAGGCTGCTTTGGCAGCAACATCCGCCAAGGGATGGCGCCAGATCAGCGAACCTATGGAGGCCACCGCAATCAGCGCATAAACCATCATCCCCAAGGACGCCATGGGCACATGAATGAACATGATCTTGACCGTGTGGCCTTGCTGATAATCAAAGGGCGCCTTGAACCAGGCGAGATAGAGACCATAGATGAGCACAAAGGCGCTGGCGGCAATCAGCCACGGCAGGATTTTACGCGAAAAACGCATAAACCTGGTGGGATTGGCAAGATATTCAATCAGTGCGTTGAGCTTGGACAAAAGCCCAGTGGCAGTCTGTGTATTTTCCATATGCGTTCTCTAGGTTATTTTACGTGCCTTGGCAAATCCAATGCCGGGCTATCGAACATCAAGGATCATATTTTTAATTGATCAATGTGACGATATGGTGGGAGGGGATTGGTGCGATGAGGACTTTGTATTGCCTATGGCAATCAGCCAATAGGTAATCCCGGCTAAAAATCCAGCAAAGGTAACGGTCAGATAAAAGCGCATATCAAGATTTTGGCCAGGATCATGGAACAAGCGGGCGATCACAAGGGTGCTCAATGCTCCCCATGATGCTCAGAACCACCACTCGGACCGGTTCAGCAATATAGCCACACCTATCCAGTCAGGGCGAACAAGCTGCCAAGCTTGGCGTAAAACAGACCCATGAACACGCTCATGGTCAAAACAAACGCAAAAAGGTCTGGTTTTGCAAATGTCGATGCTGAGTTTATAAGATCAATCGTGGCAGGAACGGTGATGATGCACAGAGCGACACTAAAGGCGCTCACAAGAAACGCCAGCAAATGCAGTCCAATATATTTCCAAGTGAGCAAACGGCTCATGCATTACGCCCGGCAATCAGCCAATAGAACAGGCCGCCGGCAAAACCCGCAGTCGCAAATATGGTCAAGGCCTGTATATTAAAGCCAGTATCTCCCGTACTGGCCAAAAGGGGCAGGGCGGCAACCGATAAGCCGCCGGTGATCAGATAATAAAGCACGCTGCGGACCTGTATGACCTCGGCGACAATCACGCCAAGCAGGGCAGGCAATATGGTCAGCACCGGTGTCACCACTATCAAAAAGGACGCGCCGCCAAACAAAAGGGACAACAGATTGACGATATATCCCATTTCGTCATCGGGTTGATACTCACCGCGCAATTCTTCGCCCATGGAGTAAGAGCCGAGCAATAGCAAGATAATCAAGGCGAGCGCCACAGCCAGGGCAAAGGCAATGATCACCCAGAAGGTACGCCCGAGCAGGCCGCCTATGGTGCGTTTTTTGTCGCTCATGATGCTCGTCCGTACTTTAGAAGTTTGAAAACACTTGCGTTCTTTTACGCTTGCGGCCCAGCCAAAGCAAAATCACCCCAAACAGCGCAAACAGGGCCCAGCTTGGCCATAATAGCAACGCCGTGATGAAGGGGTCCCACAAGAGGGGGTGGATGTGAGTTTCCACCGATTTTTGCGCGGCTTCAATACTGAGCTGGTGGAATTCATACCATTGCTGACCAAGTGACGTGATGACCATTTTGTTGATGGCCAGAGATTTGGTGGCATCAATGACCAGGGTAATCACCGCTGCCAGCAAAAACCAGACACCTATAATACGTATTATTATCACGCGGATCGCTCTCCAGATTATGGCCCGGGCATCAAATGCAAGACAAGGGCGCTCGTTTCATCGTCCAGCTTAAAGCAGTACATTGTCTTTTTGCGCGAATTATGAAACCTTCGGGTAAAATCATGTATAATTTTGTTGCCACAAATCGCAATGAAAATCAATCAGCTGAGCTGACCTGCGACGACAAGACCACCCCGGCATTGCAATAGAATTTCTGGGTATCTTGCCCTTGCAGCAGTTGGCTTCCTCAATGCTTGTTTGAAGAGTGGTTTGATGCCAACAAGCTTGCGTCGCTGATCTGGTTATGTTACGGCCTGCCGGTGGACAATTTGCCCTTGGTTGCTATAAGACGGCTAGGCAAACAGGAGAGGTGGCCGAGTGGTCGAAGGCGCACGCTTGGAAAGCGTGTAGGCGGGTAACCGTCTCGAGGGTTCGAATCCCTCTCTCTCCGCCACTAACTCTTTCGAAGAAATCCGACATCGTCCGTTAGGTCCTATGAATAGGAGACTTTACGTTCCCTACTTGTCCAATGTTGTGGGGGTAAGTGCCAAGAGCAGACTTGTTTCAATCATCGATACAAAAGAGATGCTATTGATCCAATCTTCATGCTCTCGTCGTAACCAAGAATTGAGTTGCCAGTTTTAACGCTTGTAATTATTTCAAGACATTCAATCTATCAAGCAGGTTCTCGGTTATCGCTGGGCGCTTTGGAATAGCGATCATTGAGGTCGATAGAAGATCGAAATAATATGCTCTGACAGCCTCTATCGTTGCGGTATCCAATTGACCGCTCAGGGTACCAGCATAAAACTGCAGTGACTTCAGGGCTGTCTGTAGCTTCTTGACCTGCGTTGAACTCAACGGACGCTCAAGGATCAAATATTGTTTTGAATTGGCCCAACTCATCACCAACACCCTCTTATCTACTTGGTAGAGATTAGTGAATGCTTCTCCCTCACAGCTGATTTTATAGAGGTTCATTATGCGCTTGTCGCCAGCCAAATTCGCACGTTTCATGTACGGCAAGTGTAGATCGGCTAGGTTTCTATCTGTTGCGAAATCGACTGTAGTGGTTGTCTTCTGTGCTTGCCAGGCGTCACAACCGATCCCCTCCAGAACCAAGCCATCAGTGTTGAAATGGACCGATTTTCCTATGACAGTATTTGGCTTGCCGGGCGTCAAGTCTAACGGAGCGGCGACGAATGAGTTTTGTCTTATGGAGATGACGACATAGTGACCTGCAAAAGCATCAAACTCTGAGCCAGCATGCACAGTTGCCAAGCTCATTATCAAAACAACAAGAGCTGTGCTTAAACCTGCTGCGATATCGATCATTTTTTCAAGCATGGCATTTCAATCTCAATGTGACCTTTTACGTCTCTATTTGGGGGAACAAACCGAGGGAGGGCCACCCCTGCATTTGCAAAGCAAACCGGGGGTTGGAGGGCAATAGCATTTACCTGGAATAAAAACACAACCTGACTTGGCTTGACAAACTTTCCGCCAATTAAGCAGACTTCCGCGCGGCGCATACATATCCGTTACTTGCGCGAAATCTTGTTCGCACTCATTGGCGGCATCGCGGCAGATATACTCTTTGGCCGCTTTGTCTTTTTGTTGCAAAATACACTCTGTCGATAAACCGCATTGGAGTTCTGTGAGATCTGCTCAAATTTTAGGGGAGACCGACTGAGCTGGATGGACGATCAGGAGTGATCCGTAAATGCATGCAATCCCAAAACTGAAAAATACGCGAGATATAATCATTATTTGTTCCTTCTCGTTTCAGCGATGCGGTACAGGCGGATTTAACCCATAAGCCAAGATCAATCACGAAGCATGATCTCACCCCAGAAGGGAATGGCTGCAATCTTTTCTTCGGTCATTCCCTC
>JAJRQA010000067.1 GCA_024280475.1 Alphaproteobacteria bacterium | reverse complement strand
GTATGGGGGCGTTGATGGCGGCGCGCTCGGAAAAGGCGCGGCGCTGGGCATTTTTTGAGGTCATTTCATTGAAGTGGATACGGCGGCCAAAAATGGTTTGCACATAGCCATGTTCGCGCGCGAACTCTTTGGTGTCTTCCATATAGGAGCGGATGCCGGGGAAGCGCTTGAAATAGGTTTTGATATAGTCGCTGGCCTCTGTTCGTGAGATCGATAACTGATTGGAAAGGCCAAAGGCTGATATGCCGTAAATGATGCCAAAATTGATGGCTTTGGCGCGCCGGCGTACTTCTGGGGTCATCTCATCAAGGGGCACGTCAAACATCTCAGAGGCGGTCATGGCGTGAATATCAAGACCATCGAGGAAGGCCTGCTTGAGCTGTCCGATATCAGCCATGTGGGCCAGCACCCGCAGCTCCACCTGACTGTAATCGGCTGACACCAGCTTGCAGCCTTTGGGGGCGATGAAGGCGGTGCGGATCAGGCGGCCTTCCTTGGTGCGGATCGGAATATTTTGCAGATTAGGGTCGGATGATGCGAGGCGCCCCGTCGAGGTGGAGGCCATGGCGTAAGAGGTATGGATGCGTTTGGTTATTGGATTTATGAATGTTGGCAGGGCGTCCGTATAGGTGCTTTTGAGCTTGGCAAGGCCGCGCCAGTCGAGCACTGCGCGCACCAGATTTTGCGCCTGCTCCGGGACGCTCTCATTATTGGCGAGGTCTTCAAGGACGCCAGCCCCAGTGCTATAAGCGCCGGTTTTTGTTTTCTGGCCGCCGGGCAGGGCCATGCCCTCGGGGTCGAATAATAATTCGCCTAGCTGTTTGGGAGAGGCGATATTGAACGTGCCGCCGGCCAGCTCATAGATTTCCGCTTCATAGGCGGCCATTTTTTGCGCGAAGGTGCCAGACAAGCGCGACAGGATTTCCCGGTCGACCAAAATACCGCGATGCTCCATTTGCACCAGCACCGGCACCAGTTGGCGCTCAAGGGTTTCATAGACGGTGGTCATTTGCTCAGCAGCAAGGCGCGGTTTCAAGAGCTGCCACAAACGATGGGTAATGTCAGCATCTTCGGCTGCGTAGGGGGTGGCTTTGTCGAGGGGAACGCGGTCAAAGGTGATGGCTTTTTTGCCGCTGCCCGCCACGTCCTTGAAGGAGATGCAGGTATGACCAAGATGATTGGTAGCCAGCGCATCCATACCGTGAGAGCCGCGCCCGGCATCCAGTACATAGCTCAACAGCATGGTGTCATCGATGGGCGCAAGGGTGATATCGAGGCGTTTTAAAATCTGCAGATCATATTTAAGGTTCTGACCCACTTTTAATATGGCTGGGCTTTCGAGCAAGGGTTTTAAGGCCCCCAATACCTCATCGCGCGGGAGCTGGTCGATGGTGTTTGCGCCAAGAAGATCGAGCCCATCGCCGCCTTTGTGGCCGATGGGGATATAGCAGGCGGCGCCCGCTTCAACGCAAAGAGAAATGCCCACCAGTTGCGCTTGCATAGCGTCCAGAGAGGTTGTTTCCGTATCGATTGTTACCACGCTAGCGTCGACAATTTTTTCGACCCAGAGATCAATGGCCGCTTTGGTGGTGACCGTTTCGTAGGCTGAAAGATCAACCGGTATGGCGCGAATTTTCGCGGCGCGATAGGCCGCCAATGCCTGGGGTGTCGCCTTCATGTCCTGGCTGGCCAGTTCAGCTCCCCCGCCCGCCATTGGTAATTCCTTGACCGGCGCTTTGACGTCGAAACTTTCGGCGATACGAGCGGTCAGCTTGCTAAACTCCATATCGGACAAGAAGGCCAGCAGCGGTTCTGGTTGTGGCTCGCGCATGGCAAACTGATCGAGCGGTTCGAGCCCCGGTACATCTTGTTTAAGGGTAACAAGCTCGCGCGAAATACGTGCCTGATCAGCAAAGGTAATGAGGTTTTCGCGCCGCTTGTTTTGTTTGATTTCGCTTGCGCGCTCCAGCAACGTATCGAGATCGCCATATTCATTGATCAGCAGCGCCGCCGTCTTGATGCCGATGCCGGGGACGCCGGGAACATTATCGACGCTGTCACCCGCCAGCGATTGCACATCGATCACCTTTTCAGGACCCACGCCAAATTTTTCAAACACCTGCTCGCTTTCAAAGCGCTTGTTCTTCATGGTGTCAAGCATGACAACGCCGGGCTGCACCAGCTGCATCAAATCCTTGTCGGAAGAGACAATTGTTACATTTCCGCCAGCTGCCACACACTGGTTGGTATAGGTAGCGATCAGATCGTCCGCCTCATAGCCCTCAAGCTCCAGACAGGGCACATTAAAGGCACGCACGGCATCGCGGATCAGTGGAAACTGGGGCACCAGATCTTCAGGTGCCGGTGGCCGGTTGGCCTTGTAATCTGGATATATATCATTGCGATAGTTCTTTTGCGTATCGAAAATTACCGCCAGATGTGTGGGTTCCAGATCATCGGTGACATCGCGCAAAAGCTTCCACAGCATTTGGCAAAAGCCATGCACCGCGCCGACCGGCAGGCCGTCCGACTTGCGCGTCAAAGGGGGCAAGGCGTGATAGGCGCGAAAAATATAGCCAGAGCCATCGATCAAAAAGACATGGTCACCCTTTTTGACGGGTTTGGGAACGATGGTGGTGGCACTTGTGGCACTTGTGGTGCTCGTTGCACGAGAGGCGCTAGAAGTTTGGTCAGTTTTGCTCATAGTTGCAAACTATAGGCAAAACACAAGAAAAGGACATCCCCAAAAGATAGTCGATCAACAGCTATTGAGATTATTTGAAATAATTCGTATATGTGCATGTAAGCATGCCAGGGCGATGATCCTGGACACCGAATAATTTTTTAGTGAAGGGAGAACACTAAATGGCAATTGAAGTTGATGGCAATAGCGTCGAGACCACCGCAAACGGTTATCTTGTTAGAATGGAAGACTGGAGTGAAGATGTTGCGAAAGTGATCGCAGCGGAAGAAAATGTCGAACTGGGCGACAAGCACTGGGACCTCATAAAGTTCCTGCGCGCCGAATATACCGCCAATCAGAGCACCCCCAATACCCGCAATATCTGCAAGGCAATGGGCGCTGAATGGGGCGAAAAGGTTTCTCAAAAAGATCTTTACGCACTATTTCCAGGCGATCCAAGCAAGCAGGGGGGCCGCATTGCCGGCGTTCCTGAAAGCCGCCGCAAGGGTGGGTACTAGGATTTTGGACTTTTCTTGAAGATAAACAAAGCATGCCCAACTGATTGGGCATGCTTTTTTGTTTTGGGGTAGGCTTTGAATGTCCAGTCATTCGCGAAGATGGGTCCCGGATAATTTTGCGGGTTGAGCTTAGAAAACAACATAATCACGGGGGCCGTAAAATTTCCGGGATGACGAGGAGGGGAATTACTCACCAATCGTCATCCTTGAAAATATGCGGCCATAGTGGTTTTTCAGGGCATTGGCTCTACCCCGCATATTTGTCGAGGAACCATCTTTAGCGATGTTCCATAGGGCCGCTCAAAAAATGGCACCTGCGGGAAAGTAGTGATGTTCTGGATGGGTCAGTTTTCAAGGTTTTTTAGAGCGCGTTTTTGTTTTGCCATCCTGGATGAACGATTTAGACGCCTAGCTTTTGCTGATCAAGTCTTGACAGAACCTTATTTGGGTTCAATATCACCTTGAAGAAACAATGAAATCGGATGGAATCTATGAGTGAAGATATAACCGGCTGGCGCGGTACGACGATATTGACTGTGCGCAAGGGCGGCAAGGTGGTGATTGCGGGAGATGGGCAAGTGTCACTTGGCCAGACTGTCATCAAAGGCAATGCCCGCAAAGTACGCACATTGTCAAACGGCGAGGTGATTGCAGGATTTGCCGGGGCGACGGCGGATGCCTTCACTTTGTTTGAACGCCTTGAAGGCAAGCTTGAGCAATATCGCGGGCAATTGCTGCGCGCTTGCGTCGAGATGGCCAAGGACTGGCGCACCGACCGATATTTGCGCAAGCTGGAAGCCATGATGATTGTTGCCGACCCCAGCACCACACTGGTTCTCACTGGCACTGGCGATGTGCTGGAGCCTGAAAATAATCTGATGGGCATTGGCTCTGGGGGCAATTACGCGCTATCGGCGGCGCGAGCGCTTATTGACACCGATATGGACGCCGAAGCCATCGCCCGCAAAAGCATGGCGGTTGCCGCTGAAATCTGCGTTTATACCAATGCCAACCTGACCATCGAAACTCTTTCCTCCAACACTTGATAAAAAGCAGTTCCTTCCAAATATGACCAACTTCTCTCCTCGTGAAATCGTATCCGAACTTGATCGTTATATTATCGGCCAGAGTGATGCCAAGCGGGCTGTTGCCATTGCTCTGCGCAATCGTTGGCGACGTCAACAATTGAGCGACGATCTGCGCGAAGAAGTGCAGCCAAAGAATATTTTGATGATTGGCCCAACTGGTGTTGGCAAAACAGAGATTTCACGGCGCCTCGCCAAGCTCGCCAATGCTCCCTTTGTCAAGGTCGAGGCAACCAAATTTACCGAGGTCGGCTATGTGGGCCGCGATGTTGAGCAAATTATTCGCGATCTCGTCGAGACCGGTATTGCATTGGTGCGCGATAATCGGCGCGCCGAGGTGCAAGCCACCGCTCATATTCATGCCGAAGAGCGTGTTATTGATGCGCTGGTTGGCGAAAATTCTTCGGAAACCACCAGAGAGAGTTTTCGCGAAAAGCTGCGCTCAGGGGAGCTCGATAACAAGGAAATCGAAATTCAGGTAGCCGATAGTGGCACCGGCATGCCAAGCTTTGATGTGCCAGGAATGCCCGGCGCACAGGTCGGCATGGTCAATTTGAACGATATGCTTGGCAAGGCGTTTGGCCAACGCACCAAAACCCGCAAGGTTCTGGTCAGTGACAGCTATGAAATTCTGCTCGCCGAGGAAGGCGACAAGCTGCTTGATGAAGATCAGATCGTCCAGGACGCCATTGAGAGTGTCGAGAATAATGGTATTGTGTTCCTCGACGAGATTGACAAAATCTGCGCCCGTTCCGAGCGCTCTGGGGATGTGTCACGCGAAGGTGTACAGCGCGATTTGCTGCCCCTGATCGAGGGCACGGTGGTCAGCACCAAATATGGCCCCGTTAAAACCGACCATATTTTGTTTATTTCATCGGGTGCTTTTCATGTCTCCAAACCCTCCGATCTGTTGCCTGAACTGCAAGGCCGCCTGCCGATCCGGGTTGAGTTGAGCGCCCTCACAAAAGAAGATTTCGAGCGCATTTTAACGGAGCCAAAGGCTTCATTGATCAAGCAATATATCGCCTTGATGGCGACAGAGGGCGTGACGCTTGAATTCACCCCTGAAGCGATCAGTGCTCTCGCCGGTGTCGCCGAAGAGGTCAACTCGAATGTCGAAAATATCGGCGCGCGCCGTTTGATGACTGTGCTTGAAAAAGTCCTCGACGAGATCAGTTTTTCAGCCACCGACAGTACCGAGGAAACACTGGTGATCGATGAAGCTTATGTGCAAAAACATGTCGGTGATCTTGCCAAAAATACGGATCTTTCAAAATTCATTTTGTAGAGATGCGGGGAAGGTGGCAATGGTCCTCAGTTCGTTGGCCCGCCGCTATTTTCTGAGCAGATATTGCTTGGCAGGAAGTTGAAATTTGCTTTGGACCCAAAGCGGTCGTTCGTCTCCAGCAAGAACTGCACCAGCAAATCAAATAAAAATATTCCAAAAAACTATAAGTTTACGGTTATTATCTCGGTGCTTATGGTGAACGAGTTAAAATACTTATGTCATCATTTCATTTTCACACAAATGCTTAAAGAGTATTTTACAAATTGTGCTGAGAATTACGGGAGTAAAGGTTCGTGGCACCCTCAAATTCATCTTCTTGGAAAAAGACGCAAGCACATCTCTGTATTTGCAAAGAGAGCATCCTGAAGACCATGGTTTTGCCATTTGCGCTGATTTTGGCCCTATTCCTGCCGACTGAATCTCGTGGTTTTGGTATTAATGTCGAGGCTGAAAGCAAGCTGGGAGATCGTTTCTGGATTATCAGAAAAATAAGAGAGAAGCGATATGGCAAGCTTCGTCAAGGTATTCACGAGCGTATCACACTTGAAGCCCTCAAACATGCTGAATTCCGCCAGCCCTATACGTCCCGACATCCCAAAATGAAAAAGCAAGTGATCTACGGACTGCTCTTTAATGATGACCCGGGGGGGTATCTATTTCCCAAAACAGATGGCAACCCCCGTGGTTACAAATACACAAAGGATTCAGGAGAATCGACGGTCAATGGCATCAAGTGGATGAAAAACTTCGGCTTGGTCGTTGCCAGAATGAAAAGGCTCTATATCCTGAAAAAGGAGGAACTTTCCCAACGAGATGGCTTGATAGGTCGTCTCCTTCGGCGAAGAGGCGAGAGAAAACGCAAGAAGATGGAAGAAAAGCTCAAGAGGGATATTCTCTGGGCCAGCCATTTTGGCGATCTTCAATATCTTCACTCCATGGGTCTTGCTCATGAGAGCCGTAAACTGATCATTACAAGGATGCGCGGATATTCACATCACGCATGGTCTGCTGCTATCGGAGCCATGACGTTCGATTGCTTCAAGGCCGAAATCAGACAAGTTAAAAATCCATATTTCAAGCCAGGGTCGAATAAAGATGATTGCCCCATCATAAAAGCAGCGAATTCGGAGAGAAAGCGTCAATTGCTGATGAGATTTGACGAATATGATGCCCTGTATCACACCAGTGATCCGACCGAATTCAGATATCGCGCCCTAGGATCGATTTTGCACATGATTCAGGATTCATATGCAAAAGGTCATACTGTGCGAGAGGGATGGCAGGGGCAAAATTCCGGGCAAATAATGTATTTTCAAAACTATGCGGAGCAGGATGGCGACAAGCACGGAGCATTCGACACGCATGGTTCACAAAAGGTCGATAATTGGAACAAGATCTCTGGCGCCAAGAAAGCCATGGAGCGATCCTCGACGCTCATCACCTATTTTACACTGCAATGTAGTTGGAAGGCGAACCGGGGTGATCGGTCTGGTTGTCCTGCCAAGGGTGTAGAAAGTTATCTTTTCGACGATGTGTTCGAACTGGCTGCTCTGTCAAAAGCAAAGACCAAAACGAGATCTCATGCGAATTTGCGTCAAACCGAGTAAGTACCAAAAATAATTCATTCCTGAAAATATATAACAGCCCCCCAATGTTTTGAAGGGGGGCATCGCTAACCGGCCTAAAAACCCTCCAGCACGATTTTTCCTTTTGCCTGTCCCGTTTCAATCAGGGCGTGAGCCTTGCGCATGTTTTGCGCGTTGATGGGGGTGAGGGTTTGCGACAAGGTCGTGCGGATATTGCCGGCATCGATTTGCCCTGCGACATAGGTCAGTAATCTGTGCTGTTCGATCATGTCAGGGGTCTGATGCCTGGAGCGCGCAAACATGAACTCCCAATGCAGGCTGGCGGCCTTGATTTTCATGCCCGCCATCGGCATGGCTTGTTCGACATCATCAATCGCGACAATGCCGCCTTGCGGGCGGATCAGTTCAACGGCGGTTTCCCAGTGGCGCATATCGTTGAAAACCGCGATATGATCCACATACTGCATGCCAAGAGCCCGCACCTGATCGACCATGTTTTCGCGATGATTGATAACATGATCAGCGCCAAGTTCTTTGACCCAATCACTGGTTTCAGATCGAGAAGCTGTCGCGATGACGATAAGGTCTGCCTGCTTGGCTAGTTGAATGCCGATGGAGCCAACACCGCCGCCAGCACCGATAATTAATATGGTCTGGCCTTTGTTCCCACCGTCGCGATCAATCCCCAGCCGTTCAAAAAAGGCCTCATAGGCTGTGATGGTCGTCAAGGGGAGGGCTGCCGCCTGCGCATGAGAAAGGGATTTGGGTTTGACGCCAACGATACGTTCATCAACGAGATGAAATTGCGAATTTGTGCCGGGTCTGGTGATGTCACCAGCATAATAAACCTCATCGCCGGGCTGGAACAAGCTGACGTCCGGGCCAACCGCTTCCACAACGCCGCTGGCATCATAGCCAAGCACGCGCGGGGTTTCCTCTACCAGATCTTTTGGGGCGCGCACTTTGGTATCCACGGGATTGACCGCAACCGCTTTGATGGCAACCAGAATATCGCGGCCGAGCGGCGTTGGCGTTGGCAAATCGACATCTAGAAATGAATTAGGGTCAGTAATTGGTAGATAGTGAGTGAGAGCAACGGCTTTCATGAATTTATTCCTCGCTAATAGCTGGCATGCGTATCACCACATTACCTTTTTTGCGCCCGGTATCGACATATCGATGTGCTTCGACGATTTCATGCAATTGGTATGTGCGATCGATCACGGCCTGAAATTCGCCTGCCTGCGCAAGTTTTACCAGAAAAGCCAGTTCCTTGGCCGAGGGCTTTGTTTCGCCCGCCGATATTAGCTTGCCGCTTTTTCGGCTGTTTCGCCAGGCCCATAACATTCCTTTGAGATCG
>JAJRQA010000066.1 GCA_024280475.1 Alphaproteobacteria bacterium | reverse complement strand
TTCTTCATTCAGTCTCTGGCGTTTGGTCGACCAGCGATCCACAGGAGGCTTTTCCAGCCACCCCTCATAGATTTTCTTCAGCTCCTTGACAAAGGCTTTCTTGTCATCCTGACTGTCATGGATCAGTGCGCTGATTTCGCCGAGCCCGACCTGTTCGAGACGGTGGTGTACGACATCAAGCGCCGCGCGCTTTTCGCAAACGAACAGCACGGATTTGCCACGTGCCACATAGTCGGCGATAAGGTTGGTAATGGTCTGCGATTTACCAGTGCCCGGTGGCCCCTGAATGACGTAGCTTTTGCCCTGTCTGGCCCGCAGCACCGCTTCTTCTTGCGAGGGGTCGGTTGGCAGAACATTATAATTTTCGTGCCCCTTGAGCGGATCGAGCTCGTCGAACACCTGCCGGGCCTCATCTGAAAACAGCGTGTCAAAATTTTCATCGCTGCGCCCGTCAAGATCAATGAGCTCATTATAGTCGCGCACCAGCGTCATTTTGCGATAGTTGAAATTGGCCAGGGTTGCCGAACATAAATCTATTTCCCAGTTGTGTGACCCGCCCCCCTGCCCCTGATCAATGGCATAAAAACCTTTTTCAACATCACTGGCCGCGCCCGTCTGCGCGTTTGGTGCCACCATCGTCTCAAACACTGGCGGTTTTATATCATCCTCAAGCATTTCCCGGCTTGGCGCAGCTGCAACGCGAATATCCCGCTCGAAAATCTGCACCCCCAGCGGTTCATAATTCTTGCGATTATAACTGTAAGCAAGACCTTCATAGTCGCGAATGGCCGAACCAGTCCGCTTGCGTTTATTGCGAAAGGCATTGAGCCGTCGCCTGGCAATCCTCTCAATAAGCTGAATACGCGGCAGCTCGATCAGTTCAAGTTCCACTCCTTTGGCCAAACGCTTCAACTGTTTGACAAGATCGCCATGAAGAGCGCGAATGGCTTCGAAATCACCCGCATCAATCCGCTCAGGCAGTTCAATATCATAGAGCACGCGCAAGTGATGACGCAAAGCCGGATTGATCTCGGCATCTTCCGTTCTGGCCACAAGTTGAAAACTGTCGGTCACGCCTCTTCTTTTGGTCAATGTGGCGGGGATAAGTATAAGGGGGCTGTGGATGCGTTCATTTCGCGTATTTTTCAAATCATGCCAGCGAAAAAATGCTGCCACGAGCCGCAACTGCGAGAAGCCATACTCGCGGGCATCGCGATTGGCCTGCAAGCGGATTTTATCCAGATAGGGAGCCAGATAGGGATAATCCTCATAGCGCAGCCATTTGTTAAGCGGCAACGCCTGTTCGCCGGACAAGGCTGCACAAATATTCTTGTTGATGAAGAACAGCTGCTCCGCCCTAATATTCTTATAATCGAGCAGATAGGGCATGGAACCAACCGTCAGATTAAGGCTGCCAGTGGTCTCCTTGAAGTAGATCAGCCGATTGCGCCGGTTGATCTCGAACAGCTTGTCGCGCAGGTGCTGCTGGATATGTGTGCGTACCTCCCCCCGCTTCATGGGTGAGGCTGGCAGCGGCGCAACCTGATCATCATCCACGTCCTGCTCACGATAGTTTTTCAGTGCCTGAAGCAATGCCCGCAAATCCTGGGGACGTTTGGCACGAGCAAGCTCGGTCATTTTTTCAATGATCTGGGCAACAACAGGATGCAGGCGTGTATTATAAGAACTCAGATCCTGACGCTGCTCAACAAACTGCTTGAGGTCTTTTTCGTTTGTCAGATCAAGTCGTGTCACCAATGAACCAAGAATCAGACCAAGCACAAAAATATCGCTCAGGGCATCATGATGACCAAGCCTGTGCTCAAAGGCCACATAGTCGGGATAGTAGGCGCGCTTGATCTCTCCTTCCCCGCGTTCGCCAACCTCAACATCCTCGAAACTGACAGTATATCCATCTATCTGCTGCTCGCGATATCGCCCGGTAACATCCAGCGTGGCCTGATGGTCTTTTTCTTTCTCATCAAGCACGTGACGATTATTTTTGGGGTCAAGAGCATCCACATTGGCAAACCACAAATGGCCCATTGACACCTTCAGAGCATCAATACCATCCAGCGGGGCCACCTTGTTCTGGTCGTGGATTGCGATCACCTGCTTGATCAGCGGCAATGTCACTGCCAGTACATCATCGGTTCCAACACTATCGGATTGACGCCACTTTGCCAGCAATTCCTGAAATGTCTCGAACTGATCTTCGGCTGTTTGATCCTGACTTTTTTTACCCCACACTTGCACCATTCCCCATTTTGCTTTTGGCCTCTGCGACCAGTTTCAGCAGATCCGCCTTTTTACGCTTCATTTCCTTGCGGGCGATTGGTTCGTAGGTTTTGAATATGCCTATTTTATCGGCTAGCAAAAGCGACCATGCAAGAGCCGGGTCATCGCCATCCGGGTCGCAGGTCGCCAGATCCAGCAGCACATAGGCCAGATAGTTGGCTGCACTTTTGCCAAGTGGTTTGATTGCCTTTCCAACCTGTGCCGCCAATGCCTCTACC
>JAJRQA010000065.1 GCA_024280475.1 Alphaproteobacteria bacterium | reverse complement strand
GACAATCAATATGAATATATCAAACGATAAATCAAAAACCACGCCCCGGCATTTTCTCGATATCCATGAGACCCCGGCCAGTGAGCTTCGCAAAATCATCAATCTCGCCCACTCAATGAAAAAGATGGGACGCAAGCACTTGCCCGATCATCTCTCCTTGCAAGGCGACCTAACCGTATTGGCGATGATCTTTGAAAAGCCCTCGACCCGCACAAGATTGTCTTTTGATATGGCGATGCGCCAACTGGGCGGTGAAACCACCATTTT
This sequence comes from Alphaproteobacteria bacterium, assembly GCA_024280475.1. GTDB lineage: Bacteria > Pseudomonadota > Alphaproteobacteria > Rhizobiales > JAKIUO01 > JAKIUO01. The sequence goes on along the minus strand of JAJRQA010000065.1, from coordinate 14,072 downwards.
AAACGCCAATGACATGCAGTTGGGGCGCGGCGAAAGTATAGCCGATACCGCTAAAATCCTGTCGCGCTTTGTCGATATAGTGATGATCCGCTGTAACTCACATACAGATCTTGAAGAATTGGCCTTACATGCCAGCATTCCGGTCATCAACGGCCTGACTGATTTTTCGCATCCCTGCCAGATACTTGCCGACATCATGACCTTTGAAGAGAACCTTGGCCCCATCAAAGGCCGCACGGTCTCCTGGATTGGCGATGGTAATAATGTGGCGACTTCATGGATCCATGCCGCCAGCCGGTTTGACTTCACCCTCAAACTCGCGTGCCCCCTAGAACTATCGCCAACAGGGCAACAGCTCGAAGATATCAACAATAGCGGTGGCAAGATCATATTGACCAGCGATCCAGCGCAAGCTGTTGCAAACAGCGATTGCGTGGTCACCGATACGTGGGTGTCCATGGGCGACGAAGATATAGAGCGACGCAAAAAACTGCTGGTTCCCTATCAGGTCAATGCCGATCTCATGAAAAAGGCAAACGAAAAAGCCATCTTCATGCACTGCCTTCCTGCTCATCGCGATGAAGAAGTGACGACGCAGATTATTGATGGCCCACAATCCGTGGTGTTTGACGAAGCCGAGAACCGGCTACATGCACAAAAAGCAGTGCTTGCATGGTGCCTGCAACTTGTCTGAGGCAAATATCATGAGTTCTTTACAATCAAGCACGCATGACGATGATCAAGTGTTGCCATTCACAATTGAACATCTCGAAGTGAGCGGGCGTTTGGTGCGCCTTGGTCCGGCAATAGATGAAATCCTCGCGCGTCACGCCTACCCCGACAGGGTTTCGCAGGTGCTCGGACAAGCGCTCTTGCTCGTTGCCATGTTCGGCTCAATGATCAAGGATCGCCAATCCAGGCTGCCCGGCCAGAGCGGCTCCAAGCCCACAGAACGCTTCATTCTGCAAACCCAGTCTGATGGTGCCATTAATCTGATCGTTGCCGATTATGTGCATCCTGGGAATTTGCGTGGCTATGCGCGTTTCAACGAAGACATGATCAATGAGCTGAATGAAGATGAGCTTGAGTCCAAATTGCTTGGCAAAGGTCATCTCGCCATGACCATTGATCGCGGATCGGATACCGACCGCTATCAAGGCATTGTCTCGCTGGATGATGAAGGACCAAGCGCTGGTCTTTCAGGAGCCGCCAATCAATATTTCCAGCAATCCGAACAGCTCCCGACCTTCATCCGCCTGGCCATGGCCAAACATTTTGACGCGATGGGCAAGAGCGCCAACAATGAAGCCCAGGACTGGCATTGGCGGGGCGGCGCCTTGATGATCCAGAAACTGACCTCAATCGGCGGGCACAAAACATCGGATAATGCCGCGCTCGACTTATTACCTGATGCGCACAATGATGATGACAGCTGGAACCGCACCCATATATTGTCGCAAAGTATCAAGGATCATGAATTGCTTGATCCTGTCTTACTCTCAAGAGACCTACTATACCGCCTCTATCACGAGGATGGCGTGCGCATTTTCGATGCCTTGAATATTGGCGCTGCCTGTAGCTGCTCCCTTAAGGGCGTTGAGAACATGTTGGCTGGCTTCACCAAATCAGAGCGCAAAGACATGATCAAAGACGATGGCAAAGTCCACATCACCTGCGAGTTCTGCAATCGCGCTTATGAAGTAACACCAGCGCTTTAGGCCGGTGGTGCCGTTGTCGACATGGCAGGTCGCTGGGCAATCGTCTCAAACCATGCCGCAAGAATTGGCACTTGCTGGCGCCATTGCAACTCACCATAGCGCAAATCCAGATATGAGAGCGACGCGCTATAGGCGATGGTGCCCAGATCAAACTTGCCCTCAAAGTTTGGCACCTCGCTTTCCATCACCTTGAGCGCCGCTTTGATCTTGCCGAGTTGGCGCTCAATTGCCGGGGTGTCGGGATTATCGCCATTGTCCTTGCGGGCCAAAAACACGCCAACTGCCACGTCCGACATACCATCAGCCAGTGCCTCCATGCGCAAAACCGATATGCGCTCCATAGCCGTTCGAGGTATCAGCTGCGGTTCGTCTCTCACACTGTCAAGATAGGCGCAAATCACCCGGCTGTCATAGATCGCTTGATCTGGCTCGGTAACAAGCACTGGCACCTGGCTTAGAGGGTTTTTACTCGTCAGTTCAGGTGGGCTTCCCCACGGATTCACCGGAATGATCTCGACCTCATCTTGAAGGCCTTTTTCAAGCACCACCATCCAGGCTTTGCGGGCATAAGGAGACGTCGGAGAGATATAAAGCTGCATTAAATTGTCCTTCCATCAAAGCAATCGCCAGACTGACATAACATGATTGCCAATGTAGTTGTTGGCTGAACGGCCCATATAACCAAAAAGTGACAAATTCCGTTGTCATACTATGATATAGATTAACATCGAACGCCAAGCCACACATCCGGGAGATCCGCGTACTAACATGAATAAATTTGAAAAAGAGCTGACCACGCGCGCTCCTATTGGTATCGAGAAATTCACAGACCCTGACTGGACGGCCAAAGGCGAAGAGCGCGCTCAGGTGCCGCTTGTCAAGCTGGAGACATTGTGGTTCAACACCGGTACATTGTGCAATATTGAGTGTGTAAACTGCTATATTGAATCCAGTCCGACCAATGATCGGCTTTCCTATATCACTGGGCAAGAAGTCGCCGCGTTTCTTGATGAAATAGAAAAAGATAGGCTCGGTACCCACGAAATAGGTTTTACGGGCGGCGAACCCTTCATGAACCCCCAATTCCTGGCAATCCTTGAAGATACGCTCCAGCGGGGTTTTAAGGTCCTTGTGCTCACCAATGCCATGAAGCCGATGCAGCGCAAGAAGGTCAAGAAAGCGCTGCTAGATTTACAAGCTCGGTTTGGCGAGCAAATGACCCTTCGCATCTCCCTTGATCACTATACAAGCAAGCTCCATGACACAGAACGTGGCGAGGGGAGTTTTGACAAGGCCATCATCGGTATTGACTGGCTTTCCCAAAACAAATTTTCCCTCAATATTGCCGGCCGCACCATGTGGAATGAACCCGAAGATAAAGAACGCCTTGGCTATGCCAAGCTTATCAGTGCGCAAAACTGGTCGATCGATGCCCAAAACCACGAGCAGCTTATCTTGTTCCCTGAAATGGATGAGAAATCAGATGTCCCGGAAATCACCAATGCCTGCTGGGGGATTCTCAACATACGGCCTGAGGCCATGATGTGTGCCACGAGCCGCATGGTTATCAAACGCCGCGGCGCTGACAAGGCGCAAATCGTCCCTTGCACGCTAATCGCCTATGAAGATGCTTTTGATATGGGGCATGAATTACATGAAGCCGCCAACGCTGATGGCGGCATGTTTGCAAATGGCGCGGTCAAGCTTTGCCACCCCTATTGCGCAAAATTTTGCGTGCTGGGCGGCGGCAGCTGCTCGGTGTAACAGCAAGCAGCATCAGGACTTTTTTCCTATTTATTGAATAGCAGCATGGGATCATGCCCCATCTCGACAAAATGCGCATGCAATTCTGCCAGAACGTCATGATCGCGGCGCACAAGGCCGGTGAGGTCACGCCATTGCGGATGATCATCTGTTAAACGATGAAACAAGATCGGCGTCGCGGCGGGATGCAAGTCGGTGCCTTTGTGTTGGCTGGAGATCGTCAGCGACAGTCCACGCATAACGTTTTTGCCGCGTACCATGTGATACATGGTCATCAAACGCGCCGAACCACCCGACAGCGTCAAAAAATGTAAGAATGGCGTGCCAATTGGCACCATGATCTGACCACCCTGCTCATAGCCGGGATTTTTATCGCGAAACATCAGGCCGGGCCCAACATCCGACCAGTAGATTTCCATTTGATAAATCATGTATCGATCGGGATCAACAAAGGCCGGGCGCAAACAGATATATTCGCCCTCGTAATAGTCATACAATTGCTTGTTATACCCACCATATCGGATATCGGCGATCATGTTGTTTTCATCGGCACGCGATTGTTCTTTGACAATATCAATGCCGAGCGCCTGCTCGATCCGCCGCAGAGTTTTAATGGTATAGTCACCGCGAAAAAAACGAAATATGGTCGCATCTCCCAGCAACGCTTTTTCGGCGAGCTTAGTCTGCGACCAGCCCTTGCGAGCAATTTCATCGCGGATGCGCGCGACAATAAGATCAGAATCTTCGGACATGCTCCCCCTTACATTTTCTTGTTTGCGCACCCCACGGCATAGGCAGCACAATTATTTCGTTCCAACCTCCACTTTGTCTATCATCCTTTCCATTTTCTCCCAAATGCATAAAAAATGATGGCGATTGAGCGCTCTTGATAACGAAGTGATGGTTGGCGTGACTGTCAAACAGGCGCACATTAAGGATCAAGGAGGGCAAAAAGTACCTTGCGTCGCCCTCCCCATATTTAGAATAATTTGCGCCCCATAGAAACGGGGATATTAGATAAAATCACCAACCCTTGCAGGGTTTGGAAGCGAACATACCTGTACCCCCCCAGTTCGCCCCTTCTCTGCACGGGGGATGGGTAAGGATTACACATCAGTTAATCCTTACCCGTCGCTCCCACTACCCCCCTCCCAAGCCCAGTCTTTTTAGTGCCGCAAAGGCAAAATATCTTTGGATTAAGTTGTCAGTCCGGTGGCAAACAACGTAGACTTGCCGCAAGATCATCGGCAACCAAGTTTATCGTCTAACGCAAAGGCCTGTATATGAAGCGCTTGGCCACTGTTATTTTCTCAACACCTGTGCTTTGCGCAACGATTTTGGCTGGCCTGACGTCGTTTAATCCGCTAAGCGAAAATATGGCGGCCAAGGCACAAAGATATTCAACAGACCGGCAAGACGGGCGTTATCGCACGCAAAGCAACTATTGTGTGGAACTTGAGCGCAAATTGGCGAGTGACTGGGTACGAGGGCGCCAATCCAACGATATCCTCCCTAACCTCAACAAAAAAATCCGCCGTCAGGATGCTTTGTTTAATAAATTGCAAAACAAGGCTGATCGGATGGACTGTTATGAAAACATGTTTATTTTCGGTCGCTCGCTGCGCCGCACAAAAAAATGCCATGCCATTGATCGTAAAATCCGCACGGCCAAACGCGGTCTGGCGAGACTGCGCGACGAGCGCGCCTCCCTTAAAGACTCGCGTCGTGGCGGAAATCGCCGCGACCGATTGATCGATGAGCTATCCCGCAATAATTGTGGAGATCAATATCGCTATGAAGCACGGCGCAGTTCGGGTAACTGGCTTGAAGAAAGCCTTGGTGAACTATTTGGTGGAACACCCCGCCCCCGACGGAGATCGCGCGATAACGGCTTCTCAAATACCATCCAGCCCTATGCAACCTATCGCACAATGTGCGTACGCCTTTGCGACGGATATTATTTCCCGGTCAGCTTTTCCACTCTGCCCAGCAGCTTTCCCAAAGATTTCGATTCATGCCAAAATAACTGCGCAGCTCCCGCCGAACTTTTTGTATACAAAAACCCCGGCGGCGAAGTCGAACAAATGATTTCGCCCGATGGCCGCCCCTATGACAGCATCGAAAATGCCTGGCGGTATCTCAAAGCATATATCAAGGGTTGTTCCTGCAAGCAGACGGAGTTTTCGCAAGCTGATATTGACGCTTACAAAAACCCCAAAAAGCAGGCGAGCAATAGATCCGCTGATACCGGCACACCCGCAAACAAAGCGACAAAAAAACCAAGTGCCACGTTCGACAAGGCCAAAACGATTGACGATCTCATCCGCTAATCCAGTTTTGATGTCGCCCAGGGCTGAATTGTTTCTGCCTCGCACCAAGTAACTGCGACAGAATTTCTTGTGTAAAACTCCAAGCGACACATTGCGAACAAATCATCGTCTTGTACTTGTCACAAGAACAAGATCTGCTGTTCTAGTGTATTTCATAGTTGAATTGTCGTGGGGATAATTAAATGTCTGAACAAGCAGTATCAAAATATAATCTTATGGAACTTACTTCGATTGTACCTTGTAAGCCGGAGGATTTTTCTGATTTACGTGCCTTGCACAAAATGGCGATTAACGCCACTGGGTGGCATTTTTACAGCCTCGCAGAAGTCGCCGCAAAGCTCATCGAGATCGATCAACCGGACTATACTATCTCTCTTTTAGGCGAAAACGTCTTTCTTGCCAAACTCGATGGCCTGCTTGTCGGGGCAGCTTCTTGGCGACCATCAAACGATCATCCGCAAACAGCCGTCATCGCCGCCCTGTATTTGCATCCTGCATTTACCAATGGTGGTATTGCAACAGCTCTCATACAAAAATGTGAACGCGCTTCTTATGATGCTGGGTTTCGTTGGATATCCGCTTTATCCGACTTGAATTCGCGGCCCTTTTTCTCCAAACTTGGCTACGAGGCCAAGGGATACAGGAACAGCAAACGCAATCAGTCAGTGCAATATCCCCTGCAGGTCATGACCCGTCATATAAGTACGCAATATTGTAAATCAAGAAATTCCAAATCGACAAACACCAAGGCACTGACCCAAACATCTGGAGTCAATGAATAGTGTCCAGCAGTGCGCATCGCTACGATCAATTACAGGACAAACAAAAATGTCCCCCCGGATTCCAGGGGGACATTTTTTAATTTCTAACCCTCTTTTCTTTAGCCTCTGTATCTTGTGCCTTGCACCAGATGCTTGAAAAGATTTGCGTTGACCTAACTTGTCAGCAGCCTATTTGTAAGGAGCTGTGTAGCTAGGAGCAGGTGGTATATCTTTGTAAGATACTTCTTGGACAACATCTCCACCACGGGCAAATTTGTAAGCCAGCGTCAGACGGAAAGAGTGACTGTCGAGATCGAAAGTATCTGTTTCCAATTCGGTACCTGCCAGATTGGCTATAGCAGCACCAAAGCTTTCTTCACCATAATTGGTGTAGCGATATTCGCCTTTCAGCGAGAAGCCATTGCCAAGGTCCTGCTCGAGACCAGCACCCAGAACAAAGCCACTAAAGTCAACTTCTCTTCCGATTGTGAACGAATTACCTGCTCCATCGTCTTCAGTCACAGCTATATCATAGCTAGTGCGCGAATAACCAACGAGACCGTAAAGCATTGAGGTATTGGACGTCAAAAGACCAAGGCGAGCACCAACCGTCCAGGTGCTGTTACGCTCCATATTCCAACCAAAAGGTCCAGCAGTACCGAAAAAATCAGTTTCCGTATGTTCAGAGCTACCAAAATCAAAATCGGTAAAAGCACCAATCACAAAACGATCACGAACCTGCCAGTCATAACCTATTCCCACTGTCCCAAAGAAGCCGTCTGCGCCGCGACTACTATCATTGCCTGTACCTGTTACAACGGTGGGAGCACCAACATTGGCAGTACTGTAGTCATGACCAATCATATCGGCATTCAGGCCAATACCGGCACCCAGCCAGAAACCATTCCAGTTAGTTGCACCGTCACAACCAGCGGGGCATGCTCCTTGAGCAGCAGCCGGGGTGGCGCCAGCGGCAACCATCATCATTATACCGGCCACGCCAGCGATTGTACTCCGAATAACCATCACACATTCTCCTTATAATTGCTTGAACTCGCATTGGAACTACATCACCAAAGTCATTTTTGACCTCAGTTGGTTGCCTTCATGTCTTAAAAAAAGCAATACAAGGAGAAAGACTGAATGCTCCAATACGCTATACTGAGCAGCTCCATACATACGAACCACTTGCCAGAATTTATAAACAAAATTGGTGAATAAACCGATAAGTCAGGATTTACACATCGTTTACCTTTGGGGAGAATTTAAAGCCAAATTAGCCGTTCACAGACGGCGCAATACACGATGCTATTATTACCTCAACCAATTGTTTCAATGTTGTTTTTAAGACCTTACAAAAAAACAAATTCCGTCATTAATAGCTTCAAATTGATACGTTGAATAAATATCTATTTCGCATACATGTTTTTGAAATTTGGAGCAAAACGAATCACTTTGGGACACCCGGCATCAAGAAGTGAACCGTCACGAGAAGATGCTTGAGCAGCAACCCGCAAGATCGTTTTTAGATGGGTCCTTGATCAATATGCGAGGCTGGCTAATTACCCCAACAACCAAGGTGGCCGCATAAGTTCAAGGATGACGATCGAGAGGGCGAGCATGAATGTAGTGCGTCAATAGCCAAGCGTATTGCGCCGCTCAAACGTCAAATCAGCGCAATACGCTTACTTTCATTGGCCGGGCATTGCAGATGTCTGGCGACTTAAGCCACCTGGCCGAGCAATCGGTTCGAAACTTTTTCATATGACATCATGGGTAGTAGCATCTTTAACTCCGGCCCATGCTCTTTGGCGGTCAATGCTTTGCGCAAAGGCATAAACAAAGCCTTGCCCTTGGCACCCGTCTGCTCTTTCACGGCACCAGTCCAAAGCGACCAGCTTTGCTCATCGAACGGCCCGTCTGGCAACAAGGCCTGCGCCTTTGAACAAAAGTCCTGATCTTCTATCACGGGCTCGATTTCTCCGTCCACAACGCGCCACCACTGCTCTGCATCCCCCAGCACATCAATATTGCCGCGCACCGCTTGCCAAAACGGCTCTCCGCCAGTGATACCGCTGTTTTCGAGGCGCTCACGAACCGTTTCGAAGTCTGCTTCATGCAAGTATTTGGCATTGAGATGACGCAGTTCGCTTTCATCAAAGCGAGCCGGGGCGCGCGAAAGTTTGGCAAAGTCGAACAGCTCTGCGATCTCAATCATGCTTTGATAGGGAGCAACCGGGTGCGAGCTGCCAATCGTTGCTGCATGGGCATTGATCGCCAAAGGCTCCAGCCCCTCATCGCGTAGCCCTGCAACCGATAGAGACCCCTTGCGCTTTGACAAGGTTTCACCATCGCCGCCAACCAGAAGATTATGATGCCCGAACCGGGGAGCCCTCGCTCCCAGTGCTTCAAACAGCTGAATTTGAGCCGCCGTATTGGCCACATGATCCTCACCGCGGATCACATGAGAGATTTCAAAATCAATATCATCGACGACGCTTGGCAATGTATAGAGATAGCCGCCTCCCTGACGGATCATCACGGGATCAGAAAATGAGGCAGCATCAATCTTCGTATCGCCGCGTACGAGATCATTCCAGCTAACCAGTTCATAGTTAAGCTTAAAACGCCAGTGCGGCTGGCGCCCCTCTTCCTCATATTTAGTGCGCTGTTCATCGCTCATATCAAGCGCTGAGCGATCATATACTGGCGGGCGGCCCCGGGCCAGCTGGCGCCGACGCTTGAGGTCAAGCTCCTCTGGCGTTTCATAGCAAGGATAAAGGCGACCAGCTTCGGTCAGCTTGCGCACTGCTTTTTCATATTCAAGATAGCGCTGCGACTGCTTGGCCTCCAGATCCCACGAGAGACCCAGCCAGGTCAGATCATCCTTGATCCCCTGCGCAAACGCTTCTGTGGAGCGCTCAGCATCAGTATCGTCCAGCCGCAGCATGAACTCGCCATCATTATGCCGGGCAAAGAGCCAGTTAAACAAAGCCGTACGGATATTGCCTACATGAATTCGCCCTGTTGGGCTTGGTGCAAATCGTACCCGCACTTTTTTATCGTCGCCGCTCATATGATTTCCTGCTTTTTGAATTGATCTATTAGTCTGTGTTTTAGAAGCGTTTCACTGCCAAGGTCAACAACGTGTTTGCCTCGATTTTAACAATCAAAACGGCCCTCTCACCCGCAACAGATGACATTTAGACGCGTTTTATTTCAGCAGTAACTCGGCAGACTGCTAAAGATGGTTCCTCGACAAATATGCGGGGTGGATGCAATGCCCCGAAAAACAACTGTGGCCGCATATTTTCAAGAATGACGATTAGTGAACACCTCTCCTATCGTCATCCCGGAAAATTTGTGGCCACGATGGTCAAGTGGTTGAACAGCCTTAACACACAAATTTGTCCGGGACCCACCCTGAGCGGTCGTTCGCCTTGCCGCGGAAAGAAGATCCAACAACACCAGCATCTGAGGGAAAAACCAGAAACCATCCAACTTGAGTACCATGCGAACTCTATCTTTTCTTGCCGCGCAAACGCAGCACATAGCCGATCACTTCAGCTACCGCCTTAAAGTGTTCAACCGGAATTTCATCGTCAATTTCGGTGGTTGCATACAAGGCGCGCGCCAAAGGCTTATTCTCAACAATCGGCACATCATGTTCCTTGCCAACTTCCCTGATCTTGAGAGCAACCAGATCCTGGCCCTTGGCCAGACAAATCGGCGCTGGCATGCCTTCATCATATTTCAGCGCGATCGCATAATGGGTTGGGTTCGTGACGATCACGGTAGCATCTGGAACATTTGACATCATGCGTTTTTGTGATTTCTCGCGGCGGATGGCGCTAATCTTGGCTTTGATGTGCGGGTCGCCTTCTTGCATTTTGTGTTCGTCGCGTACTTCCTTAAGTGTCATCTTCAGTTTCTTGTGCCAAGTATGGCGCTGCCACATATAGTCGGCCCCCGCGATCACTGTCAGCATCGCCAAGACGCCCCCAAGTACTTGCAATGACAAGACGCGCAGCAAAGGGGCCAGGTCGGCAGGATCAAGCTGGATGGTTCCATCCAGAATATCGCGCTTTGGCACCATGATAACCCCGATGATAATGGAGACCAGAACCAGCTTGATGATACTTTTGAGGAAGTTCACCATGCTGGTGGCAGAAAACAAACGTTTAACACCCGCCATTGGCGAGACTTTTGAAAGTTTTGGTTTGATCGGCTCTGTCGTGAAAATGGGCGGGAACTGAACGATATTCCCAGCAACGCCGGCAAACCAGAAAAACAAAAATGGCATCGCAACAATCGCCACAACAGCAAGCATCACCTGGCGCATCATATCGATCAAACCACTGCCATCCATTGGCATCTCATTCATATTGCCAAGAAAATTTTTCAACAAACCGGCAAGCGCAATAGCCATATCGCCCGAAAAGATCATGATAAACAATGTCGCAGCCATGATCATGAACCAGGACGTCACCTCCTGGCTTTTTGGAAGATCACCTTTTTTCTTGGCATCATCCAGTTTCTTCTGGGTCGGTTCTTCGGTTTTTTCACTTTCGTCAGGTTGATCTGACATGGGCAAAGACCTCCTGCATCAATTGGCTAAAAAATGATCGAGACTGCTCGTGAAATAGGTCATGTAAGCCATCATGATCGACGAAATCAAAAGCATGAACAAGATGAGGCTGAGAAAAATATTGGCAGGCATGGCGATAAAAAAGATCTGAATTTGCGGGATCAGTCGCGCCAACAGTCCAATGCCCAGATAAAAGACCAGGCCAAATATGATAAAAGGGGCGGACATCTGCAAGGCAATCCTGAAAGAGCCCGAGACAAGATTGAGCGCCAGTTCTGTGAAATCACCAACCGGCAGCGCCATTGTCGGCGTAAACAATGTGTAGCTATTGAATATGCCGGTTAGCAAAAGATGATGCAGATCCCCAACAAAAATCAAGGTCAGGGCCAATATACCAAAAAAAGTACTGATGATATTACTCTGCCCACCAAAATTGGGATCAAAACTCGTCGCAAAAGACAAACCACTTTGAAAGCCTACAATGGTTCCTGCGACCTGGGCACCAGCAGAGATCAGACGGATCAAAATACCAAGCACCAACCCGATGATCAATTCATGTGCGAAGAGATAAAACATTGGCCCAGGTGTGGTTGGCATAGCGGGAAAGCGTTCTTGCACCAGTGGATAAAATATCAGACCAAGAGCCAGCGCAAAGACCAGGCGGATATTTGGTGGCACGCTTCGGTCGCCAATTCCCGGCATCGCCATGACCATGGTACCAATCCGCGCAAAGACGAGCAAAAAGATAAAGGCCGTCTGGGGCAAAAAATCAAGGTTCAGGGTCAAAACAAGGTTTTCCGTTTAGCAAATAACAGCGCTGGTATCACTCACTGAATGATCTGTTCGGAGATCTTCTGCATCAAACTGGACAATTTCTGGCCGGCAAACGGTAAAGTCACCAACAATGTGACGAAGATCGCAACAATTTTAGGCACAAATGCCAACGTCATCTCCTGGATCTGTGTCAGCGCCTGAAACAGGGATACAAGCAAACCAACGCCCAGACCAACCACCATCATTGGCCCTGAGACCAACAGCAGGACATAAATGGCTTCTCGTGCCAAATCAAGAACTTGTGGCCCGGTCATGCTTTTATTGCGCTCCTTAAAGAACCCGTTATCCCAAAACTAGCCCCTTGACCAAACTCGCCGAGCGTCCACGCGTGAAACGCCTATCTGAACGAGCGTTCCTTATTAGTTCATCGATTTTGAACCCAGTACTTTGATAAATCTAACTGATTCGCGTATGCAAACGCAAAAAGACTATCCCCAACTTGTTGAGCGTACACTCAAGTCACATCCCCAAGATTTTTCTTCAGACTCACGCCAACAAGATATAGAGGGGCAAAAATCAGCAATACAATTTCGATCATTCCAGGATTAAAGCCACCAAGTACGGTTGCAACGGACGCCAGCGTCCCCAAAATAACCACGACGGCTGTCAATGCTCGTAGTTTTTTGACCCTGAAGGGGTGGACCCAGCGAATTGGTATGAAGGTTAGCAGACACAACATCATTATGATGATGAGCGCCGCCGCCTCGTTCGCTTTAAACACGTAAAGATAAAACACAACGACATTCCATATGGCCGGAAAGCCGACAAAATAGCCATCTAGGGTTTTGCTTGAAGTATCACTAAAGTGAAACAAAGAGGTCAACAGGATAAGAGCGGCGGCAACAACGCCGCTTGCACCATCAATAATAGGCAGGGACACAAGGAAAAAGGCTGGCAGCGCCACATAGTTCAAATAGTCAATAATCAGATCAAGATATTCACCTGAAAAGCGAGGCAAGTGCGTTTTGGTATCTACGAACCGCGCCAAGGGGCCATCGGCTGCATCAATAAATAGAGCCAGAGCAAGCCATAAAAAGAACGCTCCCACAGCCTGATCGCTGATCGCCAAAAATGCAAACAAGGCACATACAACACCGCTAGCAGTAAAAAGATGCACAAAAACCGCACCAATTTTACGCGCAGACATCAAAACTTGCGTTTGATTGTACCTTTGATGGCAAAATCAGATTCAAATTTATCCAGTTCCTGGGCCGTTCTAGGTGCATCTATGGGAGTTTTTGACGCTCCATAAAGCATCTCCAAGCCGAAATCAAGCTTGGGCATTTTCCCTACTACACCAAGACCAGGGATCCAGATATTCATGCCCTCTTGAGAGGATGATTTAAGATCACCACCGTCACCAAGAGCCAGAGAGGAATGCTCGTCACTCTTAGTTCCGTCTTCAACTTTATAGGGAAGGCCAATATGACCAACGCTCTGGGCAGATGAATTATTGCCAAAGAGCTGAAATGCTGCGCCGGGCCCTGCCCATGCAGCAAACATTAGGAATGTAACAAATAACAAATTTATAATTCTCAACATGGTGCCGCTCGTTAAAATACTTTTTGCCACGCTTTATATTACTTATATAGGTACTTTGTTCCTATTTATAACCGTTTGCAACAGACTTAAAATATCAACTAAATGCCTGAATAAAGGGTATTTTTAAAGATAGATTGAGTGTATGAGATATATCTGCAACAGTGTTTTTAACCCGAATCACGATAATTTTGCTCCTCAATTTGACAAGTGATCTCAAAAGCCGAAAGCTTGCTCATATCCGCCCTTTGTTAAGTCAGTACCCTCCTATTTCGGTGGATTTTAGCTTCAATTACCCACAAACAGTTGTAAACGCAAAAAAACCGGCGGCTCCCAAGGGAACCACCGGTCTTGTCTACATTGAATAATCAATGCAGCCTATTTGAGCAAGCTCGGGCTAGGCTGAAGCCGCCATCAATCTTCCATTAGAAGAATTGTTGACCTCCAAAGACACATCATTCGATTTTAGTTTGACATTTATGTACCTTATACGACCTGCGATTTTGGCTTTTTGAATACCGATTTCGCCGAACTGACG
>JAJRQA010000064.1 GCA_024280475.1 Alphaproteobacteria bacterium | reverse complement strand
TGACATAAAGCTTTAGGAGCTCTGTCGGCGTGAACATGATCCAGCTTTCGGAATGACGCTGCCGCCCGGTGGGATTGTCAGCCTGGACAAGACGCTTTTCGTTCTCGTCAAGGAAATCAATATCAAGCTTCTGCCCGAGACGCCGGATTAATGTCGTGGTTTTTCCTGTCCCGGGCGCGCCGAGGATCAGAAGTTGGCTGTCGAGTGGCAATCGGAAGATTTCATCCTGATACTGGTCGAGAATGGGTTGGTCGCGCAGGCCCATTTTCTTGATGACATTGCGGCGCAGCCCTTCGACGATCAGCCCTTCATCAGTTTCTTCGCTCAGAAGGCTGTCGAGCAGGTTTTCATCGATATCATCCCCAGCTGATTTTTTCAGTAACGCGCGAAGAGATTCGACCGTGATTGGCCCGTACGATTCCCCGTGAAACGATGAATTGCGGGCATCCCATTCTGCGCTTGAAAATTCTGGATGGAAGCGAGCAACTTCAATGATTTCGACTTCAACGGTTTCACCGCCCCGAGGTAACGTCAGACCATCGCCAACGGGCATCGAGGCAAGACGACCGACCGGTGAACGATAGCTTGCCAGTTTGATCTCGTGATTATCTAGCGAAACCGTTGATTTCCTGCAGATGTAATAAGTTTGCCGGACGCCATCTTCATCCTCTACAACCACACGGGCAATGGCTGGCTCTTTGCACAGGAGGTGATAACCTTCGCGGGTGTTACTAGAAATGTTTGATTGTGTTTTTACGGCCTCTGTCCCGGTGAAGGTGTTGTTGACAGCGACATTCGTCGGGGTGACACCTTGCGTGGAAGAATCCAGCTCCGACCGAGCCGCCTCGGCCACCTTGGCAAAGGTATCCAGGGCTTCGCCGGCGACATTTTCGATTTGAACCTGGTTTTGTTGACTAATTGCCATCTATCGTCCTCTAAAATTGGTTTTCGTCCATCCACGAACGGTGCATTCCATTAATTTTTCACGCCTTGCGGTATTGTCATACTTCAAGCTCTCCAAAGGCGGTTGCCATTGCCGAAATGGTCAAGTGTATCGGCGGGTTCTTCTTCCTCGAAATTGGCCGCATAGGGGTCGCCATCAAACAAAAGTAGCGAAATGCAGATCCCGAGACGGTGGGAAAAGAACGCCAACTCGCGAACGGGCTCGCTCCCTCGGCTGAAATTCCAGACCCCAGCCGGAAGACAAATGGCCTTGTCCTGATCTGATGCGACGCCGCTGGGCCCTTTCTCCGCTATCGCAGCTTCCGGAATCGGCATGCCGGATCTGATGAAAACACCACTCTTGTAGGCTGCCTTACTGGCTCGCCCCCAGAGGGCAAAACCATCCGTTGTGACCACCATGGCGGCACGTGTATCGGTGAACTCGATCCATTTTCGGATCGCTGCCATCAGCGAAACGCCGTACCGATCCGTAATGTGCCCCAGAAGATCGCGTGTCATTTCCTGGCGCCCCACCTGCTCGCGATAGTCATCAAGCGGCATCAATAGGAACGACGCGAAGGTGTCAGCCTCCTCCTCCCTGACTTTCTCAGCGCTTTTCCAGGTGTTCATCTGCATGGGTTGACATTCGAAATCGCACTCGCGAATAAGCTGGCCGTCCTTATAGTCAAGTTTGGACAGCTGAGGCCTGTGCAGCATGTAATGCCCGAATTCGTGCGCAAGCGTGAAGCGCTCACGGCCTTTGTATCGGGGATCTTCATTATAGAGGATATTCCATGCTGGCCGTTTGCGGTGAGCGCGCAACATCCCCTCGAATCCGTCGATGGCGCAGCCTTGGATTTTGTTGATCGGATCTTCGTTGTTTTTGGAAACTTCACGCGCCAGATCAGCAATGTTGACCGGAAAGCGATCCCCACCCAGCACAGTGCGGAGCAGAACTGAAAGCCGGTTAGCCTCCTTTTGCGGCGCTTTTTTCTTATGTTCGCTCATCAATCCTCGTCATCAAGAATATCGAGGACCTTGCGCAATCGCTCTTTGCTTTCAGGTCTCATACTTTTGTATTTGCGAAAAAAGACCAGATCATCCGCATCTGCTTCATTTTCGGAGCTGCCAGCAAGAAGGTAGTCTGTGGTCGTATCCAGAGCCGAGGCAATCAGGCTTAGCTTCTCTGCAGAAGGTCTGGTTACGTCCTTGTTTTCGATCTCCCACATATAGCTTTTGCTTGACCCAACTTTTTTTGCCAGCGCTTCCAGTGTCAGGCCGCGTTTTCTTCTCAGATCACGCACCCGCTCTCCCAAAGGTGTTGGCACGACATTTCTCCCATTTTTTCGTTGTTCGTTTTTACGATACTTATAGTGCTTGACACGCAATACGCGCAACCCCTATGTTTTTCGCAGGTTCGCTACTACGAACTAAGATTCTTGTTATCGCAGAACATAGGAGGCCGTCATGGCATCGAACAAAAAACCGGGCACGCATCACGTCGTGCCAAACTCAGAGGGTGGCTGGGATGTAAAACGCGGGGGTGCGCAGCGCTCCAGCGGGCATTTCGACACCAAGCAGGCGGCGGTCGATCGTGGACGCGAAATCAGCCGCAATGCGCATACCGAATTCAAAATTCACAATCGCGGCGGGCGCATTGCGCAGTCGGATTCCCAT
>JAJRQA010000063.1 GCA_024280475.1 Alphaproteobacteria bacterium | reverse complement strand
GAGGGTTGGATAAAGATTATGCCCCAGCCCTTGAGGCATATAAGCAATCTGGGCGCACACCTCATTGCGATGGCGCTTCTCTGCGATGTCACTCCCAAGAACGGGAACACGGCCGCTTTGTATTTTGCGCACGCCAGCAACAAGACCAAGCAGCGTTGACTTGCCAACACCATCAGGACCAATCAAGCCAACCATGCGACCTGCAGGAAGGTCTATCGAAATATTATCAAGGGCGGTCACATCGCCATAGTGATGGCTGATCGAGATGAGCCGCGCAACCGGAGACAACGTGTTGCTCATTTGCCATTGCTTTCTATCGGGCTTTCGACTGCGGGCAATTTGACAAGAAGATGATCAGGCCATTGCGCATTGGCCATTGTTTTCACATAGGCGACGCCCGTAATACCCGCTTTCACCCGCCTGGCATAGCGCTTGAGAACCTCTTGCGGCAAACGCACCTTGACCCGGAACATGAGCTTTTCACGCTCACTTCTGGTCTCGACATATTTGGGTGTGAACTGCGCGTCTGACGCCACAAACGAGACCGTTGCCGGGATCACATATTGCGAGGCCGCATCTGGAATAATGCGAGCCTCAGCACCAATTTCAAGCTTTCCGATATCTTTGGTTGGCAAGAATATCGTCATGTAAACATCCGTAAAATCAAGCGATGTGAGAACACGCCCCCCAGCTCCCAAAACTTCTCCAGGTTGCGCAAGACGATACTGGATACGCCCCGCGCGCGGAGCTATCAGCACGGCATCGCGTAAATTTTCCTTGTACCGCTCTACTCTGGCCTGCGCCGCGCCAAGAGCCGCCTTTGCCCGATTGATCCCGGCACTTGCAGAATTTACTGCAGCCTGAGCTGTGATTTTGGCGGCCAACCGTTGCTGGACTGTTTCTTTCGGGGTATATCCCTTTTTGCCAAGCGCACGCGATCGCTTGTATTGCTCGTGCGCAAAAACCAACTCACTCTTCCTTTGGGCAAGAAGGGCGATGGCCTGACGCCATTGTTGCCTGACCTCCTCAACGGCGGCTGGTCCCTCTTTGAGCTGTGCCTCAAGTTCCGCTGTGTCCATTTTGACAAGAACCTGTCCAGCTTTTACATGGTCACCTTCGCGGACCAGAATATCCCGGATACGACCCGGTATTTTGGTTGCGATATCGGTGCGTTCCGCTTCCAGGCGCCCATTGGACATGGCAAAACCCTTGGGTAACTCGGCGGGCTTGAACTCGAGCCAGATGAAATAGCCGCCTCCAAAGATCAGGCCAACACTAAAAACAGCCGCAATTAACTTCCAGCGCATGAAACATCCTCCTCCTCTTTGCATTCCCTGTCAGCAGATTGTCGCCGCTTCCCTGCTATCTCAATTGCACAGCAATTGTGCATTCGGCTTGACATGATTTTAGTTAGTGATTTATTACTAACATATCAATAGGTATCAGAAAAGGAAAAATACCATGTGCAAATTTTGTTGGATCCTGAGCACGCTGTTACTCATGGCTATCGGCACAATGGCCTATCTGTTTGTCGTCAAAGGCAGTGTCGCGGCAAGCGATGATGGTCGCACAGCTGTCATCTTGTCTGCGGGAGAGCGCGATCTTGTGCTCACCGAGATGCGCGGCTTTTTGGAAAGTGTTCAGGCCATCACCATGGGGGTGGTGAATAAGGACATGAAGGGCATTTATGAAAATGCTCACAAGGTCGGAATGGTCAATGCCGGAGACGTGCCAGCATCATTGATGGGTAAATTGCCCCTTGAATTCAAAAAGCTGGGAATGGCGACCCACAAGGCTTTCGATGAGCTTGCCTTGGAGGCTCAAGATATTGGCGATCCCCAAATTGTACTGAGCAAGCTGGGCAAGTTGATGAACAACTGCACGACCTGCCATGCAGCTTACAAACTGGATACGGAAAGAACGAAAGAAAGATAGCGCTATGCAAAACACAGCAACAGCAAGACCCCGGCTGGCAATTATGGCAGCAGTCGTCGCTGTGTTATTTGGCGGACTGACCCTTTATTCTGGTGGTTCGGTACTGTTCATTGATGGTCCTGCGCGAGTGGCGGCAGGAAACTATCTGCCCGCAGTTCTCTGGTTCAATTTTCTTGCTGGTTTCGCTTATATCCTGGCCGGCATTGGACTTTTTTTGTGGCGAGGTTGGGCTGTTGTTCTGGCAATGATGATCGCGGTTGCAACGCTGCTTGTGTTTGCCGGTTTTGGTTTGCACATCTTGTCTGGCGGCGACTATGAGCTCCGCACCCTAAAGGCTATGGCCTTAAGAAGTAGCGTATGGATAATGATTGCTTTTGCGGTCAGGGCAGCGTGGAAAAAAACCCTATCGTAAAATTACATTCAATCTGGAGATGCTTCAATGAGCAAAAAGACACCCCCCAAAAAACAGACAATAGAAAACTCCCATTTTCTCCATGAGGCTTGCCAGACCCTTGAATATGATGATCAGGTTTTTGCTTTGCTGGCGGGGGCAAGCCGGGAGTTTAAAGTACAACTTCCCCTGCTTCGCGATGACGGCAGTCTGGAGATATTTTATGGCTACCGTGTTCAACACCATAATGCGCTTGGGCCTTATAAAGGCGGTCTTCGATTTCATCCCTCGGTCGACATGAAAGAGGCTCACACCCTGGCCGCTTTGATGTCCCTTAAAACGGCGTTGGTAAAGGTTCCGTTTGGCGGGGCGAAGGGAGGGATTAATTGCGATCCGCGCAGTTTAAGCCGCCGCGAGCTTGAAAGCCTGACCCGCGCCTTTGTTGAAAAAATTCATCGCGGCATTGGACCAAATCTCGATATCCCGGCACCAGATGTTGGTACCAATGAGCAAGTGATGGCGTGGATACAAGATGAATATTCAAAGATTTACGGATATACACTTGGCGTCGTGACGGGAAAACCGATTTTAATTGGCGGGTCGCAAGGCCGCACTGAGGCCACGGGCACCGGGGTTGCCATTGTCATGCAGCAACACGCCAGGCACCAGGCTCAAAAGCTCGAGGGCAAAACGGCCGTAATACAGGGATTTGGCAATGTCGGCACCTATGCCGCCAACGCCTTTAAACATCTTGGCATGAAAGTCATCGCGATCAGTGACAGCAAAGGCGCGCTTCTTGATGAAGCCGGGCTTGATCTTCATGCCATTTGCCAGCACCACGAAAAAGGCAAGCCCGTTTCCACCTATCCAGATGCCCGCAAGATCAGCAAT
>JAJRQA010000062.1 GCA_024280475.1 Alphaproteobacteria bacterium | reverse complement strand
CTCTTTTTCCTGATAGTGCCAAGGCAGGGAGCGCCTGCGGGTCGCCATCAACTCTCAACAACCACCGTGCTTGCAGAAAACTCGCCACCCGGGCACCGGGCTGGAGCTGTTTCGCGACCTGTCAGAAGATCAGCGCGAAGCCTTTTTAAAAGCGACTACTGCGCTGGCGCAACCAGCAAGAATGATGGATGATGACGCCGAAGCCGGTTGAAAATCCCTTGCGGAAAGTTCGCCACATCAACATAGAAGCACGAAGCTCTCAATTCACCGACACGACCAGATCATCCTTGAAGTCCGCCACTTCTTCGTGCCTCACATAGCCGCGCTGGTTGCTGACGAGGCGGGTACTGCTCACCATCAGATCATGGCAGGCATGGGTATGGCCGGAAATCCAGAGCACCGCCCTACTCCCCTCCATCAAATGCTCAAGATCGCTGAGAAAACAGGGCGTCAGCGGATTAAGACCATATTGCGGATGATCGGCCTTCAAACTTGGCGCATGGTGTGTGATGATGACGGTGGGGCCATCAAACCGGGCATCCAACCGCTGGCGCAGCCAGGCAATGCTCTCTTCATGCAGCCGTAAACTATCTTCCGGTGTAAATAGTTGCTCGCCATTTTGGATCAGACGAAAGTCATTGAGCTGTTGCCGGGCATGATCCATGGCCATCATTGGTGACATCGGCGGATAGACCGCAAAATCAGTCCACAGCGTGCAGCCGAGAAATCGGACGCCGCCGAGAACCAACTCGTCGTTTTCAAGGAAATGAATGCCACTCTCCCCCGCTTGGCTGCGCATTTCATTGAGCATTTCGACATAGTCGCGATTATAATATTCGTGATTCCCGGCCACATAGATCACCGGTTTGTCGGTCTGTCTCGCCGCCCACTGGATGCCATCGGCTCCAATACCGATATCCCCGGCGAGAATGAGGACGTCGGCATCGGTTTCGGGAAGAGCGAAATCCCCGAACTCCAGATGCAGGTCGCTCAATATGTGCAGTTTCATCTGAAAATCTCCATCCACCAACCCCGCTTTGTCGGTGTTCTTTGACGTCCTATTGGCGTTCGCCCTGCTTTCAGTTACCGTTCTGTGGGCGTTCGATTGAGCCGATTTGCCCCCATGCGTTGGGAGACTGGGCGTTTCGTGCCGGTTCAGCCGATGTTCACTTGCCGCAGATTGGAATACCGAGTGTTCAGCAGGCCATCTCCGTCTTTCAATATTGTTCGGCAAACATGTTCTCCAATTACCATACTCAACCCGCAACAAGAACAATACATCCATTTGAAATACTGTCATATTTTTTATTTCAGACAGCATCATTTAACCCTTCAGAGCGATGGTGTGGATGCCCCGGCGATGGTTGTCGCCACCCCGGAGCGTGATGACGACACAACGTATGAAGGAAACATCGCCATGAATAGATTCAAACCTCGAAAGGCCAGCATTGTCAACGCAATCAAGCGCGCGCCATTCACATTAGCTGCCGCCGGAGCGTGGACTGCCTCTGCCGGTTTCAATGCCCTGACCGGGGCCAGCATGGGCGGAGACGATCCCGTACAAACCGCCATCTGGCTGGCCGCTGCCGTTTCGCTCGACATGCTGAAGGCCGGGGGAGCCATCCGGATGAAAAACGCCATTGCCCACCGTCACTGGGGAATGGCCGCGACCGCCGCCGGACTGATGGTCATCGGCACGGCCGTTTCGCTTTTATCGGCCCTGACCATGCGCGCCAATGTAGCCGCTGGCGACAATGCCGCCCGCCAAAAAATCATCGAGGCGCGCACCACAATCAAAACCGACATCGCCAACGCCAAGGCGGGGCTTGCCACCGTGCGATACGCCCGATTGATCGCCACCGTCGAGGCCGATATCCAGAAGGCCCACCGCCATAAAAGATGGCGCACCTCGGAGCAATGCAGCAACGCAACGGTGGAAGCCAGCATCATGTTCTGCAACCACTACAGCGCCCTTTCCGCCGAGAAAACCGCCGCCGCCACGAGGATCAACCTTCACAAGGCGATCATCGCCGCCAACCGCCGCCTTGCGGCCCTGCCTATGCCCAAAGCCAGCTCCTCACCGGTAGCGGACGCGGTCAGCACCATCCTCGCCAGTGCGGGCTTTGTGGCCGACCCTGCCAAGGTCGCCGACTGGATCATGATCTTCCTGACCATCGCCATCGAATTCGGCGCAGTAGCCGGGCCTGCCCTTGCCTTTGACAGCCCTCGCAGAACAATGCCCACCGCCCAACCGGCAACCACCACCCGCCGGGAAATAGGCTGGATCGAGGACCTGAAGCGCGCCGCCGCCAGCCCGAGTTTTGCAAAGCTCAACTACAACGAGGACGGCACCATCGCCGCAACCTACCGCTGCACCGCCAGAGCCTGGAATGTCAGCTCGATTGCCACCGTCAAAAGCTGGCTGGATCAGCTTGAGGCCGAGGGCTATATTGAGCGGCTGTCAAGCACCAGAGGGCAGACGATCAAGATTTTGAAAACGGTTTGAGGGAAAAAACAGGAAAGAGGCTGGTTTCAACCACTTTTGCTCAAGCGGGTACCTTCAGCAGAGCCTGCCGCACGGTGTCCGGCTCGGCGGCAATGACGCGCAAATAGGCCGTACTTGCCGCATCAGGCTCAGAGCGGTGCTGCTCCCAATCCTGTAGCGTGCCGACCGGAATATCAAAACGCTCTGCAAACTCTCTCTGGCTCAACCCAAGTTTCCAGCGCACATGCTTTGCGAATGACACACGCCGCATCTGCTTGAGCTCAGCATCGGTCAAGGGCTGCGCATCGGGATCGGACAATGCCGCCATCTCGATCTCATCATCACTCATCGGCGGATCCCAATCTGCTGGCGTGCCGGGTATACGCCCGTTGTCGTCATGCCAACGGTCATCCTTAAGGAAGCGCTTGCCTGTAGTAACGATTTTGTTCATTTTTGGTAGCCCTTCTGGCCGAGATTATTCGCACGATATCGCCATCGTCACGTTCGGTATGCACGATGAACAGCACATCCCCGCCGCCAAGTCCGATATTCCGCCAGCGCTCTTCGTCAAAACTGCTGTGGTCAACCTCAATCAGCGCATTCGGGTCGGAGAACACTTCCTTGGCTGTCTCGAAAGCAACGCCGTGTTTGGCGAGATTTGATATGGCCTTGTCATCATCCCAGTCGAAATCCAAAACGGCATCTCCATTATTATCATAATATACGGAACTTCCGCATAGAACAAGGGCGTCATTATTCAGACGTTCTTGCCAAGGAATGACACCTTGGAACCATGACGATCATTGGCATCAACCCTATTTTTACATCTTGACCACGCGGACCATCCCCAACAAGGCGATCTTTACCGCCGCCCACCGCCACACGGCCCAGCCTGCGCTGGAAGCAGGCACTCACCAAGCTCTGCCGCAATCGGTACCATCAGTGCTCTTACGAGACACACAGCCCGATCATGCCTGTTGCAAACCCTAACAATCGCCGCACCCTACCGCGCCGCAGCGTCAAGCGGAGCGAACAAGGCCGCAAGGTCGTCTTCGGTCAGCTCGAACTTCCCTGCGGACTTTTCGGAGAACAAAGCGGCGGCCAGCGCCGACTTTTTTTCTTTTAACTGCTGTATGGCTTCTTCAACACCGTCTTTTACAATCAGCTTGTGGACGAACACCGGTTTGTCCTGACCGATGCGGTGTGCGCGGTCGGTGGCCTGGTTCTCGACCGCCGGATTCCACCATGGATCATAATGGATGACCGTATCGGCAGCTGTCAGGTTCAGTCCCGTGCCACCTGCTTTCAGCGAGATCAAGAACAAAGGCACATTGCCCGCCTGAAAGTCTTTCACCGGTGTCTCGCGATCTTTGGTGCGCCCGGTGATCTTGACGAATTCGATCTTTTTCTTTTTCAGCTCGGCTTCAATGAGGGTGAGCATGGAGGTGAATTGGGAGAACAACAGCACGTTGCGCCCCTCGGCAATCATCTCGGGGAGGATGGTCATCAGCCGTTCCAACTTGGCCGACTTTTTAACCTTTTTGGCCGATGTGAGCTTGACCAGACGCGGATCACAACAGACCTGGCGCAGCTTCAGCAAAGCGTCAAGCACGATGATGCGCGAGCGGTTGAGGCCCTTTTTGTTGATCGCTTCCCGCACCTTGTCATCCATCATAAGGCGGATGGTTTCATAAAGGTCGCGCTGGCCCTTTTCCAGTTCGACATAATCCATGATCTCGGTCTTTGGCGGCAGATCAAGCGCCACCTCGTCCTTGGTGCGGCGCAGCATGAACGGTTTCAGGCGGCGGGCCAGAAATTTCTGCGCTTCGACGTTCCCATGCTTTTCGATGGGGGTGCGAAAATTACGCCGGAAGCTACCTTGGTCTCCCAGAAAGCCGGGGGTCAAAAAGTGAAACAGCGACCAGACTTCATCCAGATTATTCTCCAGCGGCGTGCCGGTCATAGCGATGCGGGTGCCTGCCTTTAACTGTCGAGCGGCCATGGAAACCTGCGACTTGGGGTTCTTGATAGCCTGGGCCTCATCAAGTATGGCGACATGAAATTCCTGTTCCAGCAAGACCTCTTTGTCTCTTGTCAAAAGCGGATAGGTCGAAAGCACCACGTCATGATTATCGATGTCTCCAAATCGCTCTTTCCTGTCCGGCCCATGCAAAACCAGCACCGACAGCTCGGGAGCGAACTTTTGTATTTCAGCCTTCCAGTTGGGTAAAACGGAAGTCGGCGACAGAATCAATGTCGGTTTATCGAGCCTTCCCGCCGCTTTTTCAGTCAACAAAAAAGCCAGCGCCTGCAAGGTCTTGCCAAGGCCCATATCATCTGACAGCGCGCCGCCAAAGCCGGTGTCCTGCAAAAAGCTCAACCAGTTCAGCCCCTCTTTCTGGTAGGGCCGCAAAATATCTTTTAGATGATCCGGCGGCGCGATATCGGGCAGATGATCAAAATTGCGCAGTTTTTTGCCCAGCGATATCAGCCGTTCATGGCCCTGCCAGTTGATTGCCGCTTCGCGCGACAGTTCATCAAAGCCAGCCAGCTCTCCCGCTTCCATAGGATTGAGTGACAGTTTGCCATCTTCAAGATCATGAAAGCTGCGCCCCGGTCCAGCCAGCTCCAGCAAAGCCTTGATGATCGGCAACATGCGCTCCCCCGACAAAGGCAGCAGGCGGCCATCGGGCAATTTGTGCCAGACGGTCTGCTCCGCGAACATCATTTCCAGCATTTCATTGCGCTCTTCCTGGTCTTCAATGTCAGCCAGCATCTCTGGCAAAGCCTGAATAAGTTGCATCAAGGTGGGCAGCAGATTGAGACGCTGGCCCTCATATTCAATGCCCAGCGCAAAGGAAAACCAGTCAATGCCCGAGCTTTCCTCAATGTCAGCATACCATTCGCCCTGCCCCTCGGCAATGCGGTAGGGATAATCATCAGCAATCAGAATATGCCAGCCCTTGTCATCGCGCAGCCAGGGCAGAATTTCAGCAGACAGTTGAATAAAGCGCTCATCATCGAACAGTTCTCTTTCAGAATCGCCAAAAAAGGCCGGATTTTCATGCTCATCCGGCATCAGATAGAAATCATCCTGATGCCTTTTTACAGGACTGAAACATTTCAGATCACGCAGGACAGAAAAACCCAGTTCACCAAGCGTGGCAAGCGCCTGTTGTTCGACCCTCACGTCGCGCGAGATAATCACCAGCCGATCCTCTTCCACCAGTTCCAGGGCGGCGCTTTTGTCCCCGGCCTGCACCTCGCGCCCGTCATAATCAAAGCACAAACGGGCCAGCGGCAGCTCCACAGGGGTCCAGCTATTGGAATAATAATAGCTCTCAAAATGGTGCTCGTCATATTTCACATGGCCCTTTATGAGGCGCAAGACCGGCTTTGGGACGACCTCGCGCATTTCGATTTTTTCAGGCGCTTCGGGTAGCGGAATTTTGGTCTTGCCGGAAAGTCTGGGCAGACGCTCTTCCAGCATTTTAACCACCAGCGGCGCTTCTCGCGGGGCGATGGATGGCGCTGCCACCAGCTTTTGCGCCAGCGCCTCCTCCATACCCAGATCAAGCGGGCCGCAGCTTCGCGCTTCCACATCGACAAAAAAGGGGGGTTGCAGGGGCAGCACCAGATCGGGCTCTATGGGTTCTCCAGCGGCGTTGGCATAATCGAAATGCACGACGAGCTTTTGTGTGCCGTCCGTATTTTTATGCCAGACCACCTCGCCATGGCGCTTTGAGGCCAGAGACAAAAGCGGCCCGTCCGCACTACCCAGATAACAGCGCCCGGTGTGCAGCATTTTTTGCAAAAGCGCCACGCCATCGGCGAGAAGATCAAGGCGAAAACCGTCATAGGTCCCATTTATTTGCCCTCCGGTAGCCCGCGACCAGTGCAGATCACGCAGGATTTCAAGGTCAATGGGACGCATATATTTCGGTGCCCCATTATTGAGGATACGCCCTGGATCATAGGTGCTTCGGCCTTTACCAAACCCACCATTTTTCAGTAACCGCACGCTCATCATCTGAACTTTTGGCGACCCGCAATTGGCATATCCCGACAGGTGGCGCTCCTGTCCCGGGTTGAGGATATAGATAAGACGCTGCTTGATGTCGTCGGGATAGGCGTTGGGATCTGTGGCTTTGACCGTCTCTTCTCCCACCTCGTCCAGCCAGTTTTTGAGCAAAGGATCAAGGGACAGGGAGCCGATGGACGCTGCCCCAATTTCTTCAGCCCCATTGTCATTGGCCACAGTAGCAGCTGGAGCTTTGGGACGTTCCAGCCCTTCAAGCAGAACAGCGGCGACATGTTTGCAATTATGGCCAACGGGGCACGAGCAGCTGCCGTCAAACTGCATGCCACTGCCATTCTGCCTTACCTTGATGATCTGTCGATAAGTGCGCCGTCCACTGCCATAAGTCTCACCAATGACCTGCCTGCCATCAGCTGACATCTCAGCGCTAATCACCCGCCCCTGACGAAGATAACCGCGCCCGCGCTGTAAAAAAGTGTCCTCTATATTGCGCTCAATATCCGCTAGATCGTAAAGCCGCATGCTCTCGCCAGCCTTCCATACTCATAAAACCGTTGAACAATCTGGATATGAAGGAAGTAACCGATTCTGTGACTGAGGTCCATGCGCGAGGATGGTCAATGCGCGCGGGCCATGGTTTTCCACAAAGGCTGGGGAAGTAATTCCGGCTCGCACACCGTGGAGCATGACCCCGAAAGCTTGAGCCGTGGTTTCCCTACCGACTTCCCTGTGGTAGGCTCATAGTCGCATCGACCAGCTTTGGTACATCGCCGTGGTTTCCCTACCGATTTCCCTGTGGTAGGCTACGCGATCAGCAGCCATGTCAGCGCCCCTAGCCGTGGTTTCCCTACCGATTTCCCTGTGGTAGGCTTTCGGCCAGGTCGGCACTAACAGAGACGGAGCCGTGGTTTCCCTACCGATTTCCCTGTGGTAGGCTGGTCAATTATTTCTTGGCGTAAATTCATAAGCCGTGGTTTCCCTACCGATTTCCCTGTGGTAGGCTTGCTCGTCAATAACCCTGTGTTCGTACAATGCCGTGGTTTCCCTACCGATTTCCCTGTGGTAGGCTGATGATGCAGTCGATAACACCGCCGAATACGCCGTGGTTTCCCTACCGATTTCCCTGTGGTAGGCTTGATGGCGGATGAAAATAACACCATACCCAGCCGTGGTTTCCCTACCGATTTCCCTGTGGTAGGCTATGATCCATAGCTTTGCCGTAGTCATCGCGGCCGTGGTTTCCCTACCGATTTCCCTGTGGTAGGCTAGGTGGTGTGTAAGGAGTTGAAATAGCTGTTGTTTTGCATGATTTGTCATAGCAGAACCAGTTGGTCTGCGCCTGTTTCTTCATGGTTTTTTCGCTTTCCTGCGAGAATCAGCATGCGGGCATATTGTTTGTCGGTAATTTGAAAAACGCGTATCCCACCATTTTTGGGGACGGCTTTTTTCAATCGTCTTACATGTTTATCCACAGCATCCTGCCCTCGACAGATGCGTGTATAAACTGAGAACTGCATCATATCATAGCCGTCATTCTTAAGAAAGTTGCGAAATTGCGTGGCTGATCTTCGCCCATCTTTGGTCGTCACAGGCAGATCGAACATGACAAACAGATACATGTAACGCACTCTTTCTCGCGACATTGTTTTACCAATCGGTTGGGGCCTGAAACAAAGTGGGCTGACCCTGTTCAACGGCTTGGCGCAAGGATTGCACCGTACGCTCCGTGGCGTGTAGCAGGCTCATTTTCTCAGTGCCGAAAGATACTTCCCGGCTGAGGACTGCCGCCATGAATTGACGATCTTCAAGAGACATCTCATCACCTGGATCATCATCCCGCTCAAAGAGACGCTCATGAGCCGTCCAGTCGACAATAGGGCGGTAAGGTTCAATCAGGTCATCAGCCAGATTGAAAGAATTGAGACGGCCATCATGATGAATGCCGAGCGACGGGATAAATCCAAAGGCCGTCAGGCTGCGGGACAGGGCGGCTCTTACGCAGGCATATCCATAGTTGAGAAGACTATTGCGCAAATCATCCTCATCACTGCGGCGAAAATCGGCAAACAGGCGTGGCCAGTAATAGCGCGCCGCTCTGGCCTCGACATTTTTGGGATCGCCCGATCTGATCCTTTTCACCATGGATTGCAGAGCTTTTTCATCCCCCTTGTCAAGGCGGTGAAGATTTTCTGCCTGCGCCATGATCTTGGTGCTGACAATATTTGACCAAAGGCGCTTTTTAAACGGCTGGGACAAGGAAACCTGCGCCCGACTGACCTGCGTCTGGGCGTGATGCTGGTGAAAGGACAGGGTAATGCCACATGGCATATGCTTTTGATCGGGAAATACAATCAAAACCCCGGCCTCCATGCAGGCAGAGATCAATCGTGACGACAGATAACAGCGCTGCGCATCAAGAATAATCCAGGCAAGATCTTCAAGCGGGAAAAAAAGAGGATCGTCTTTTTCTTCTTGTTCAATGCGCAAGCGGCCATGGTCAAGCGACAGGTGGGAAGAACGACTTAAGTGCAAACCTCGCCATGCCATGTCCTTTTTTCTCCCTTGATCTCGCTTTTGTTGCCCAGCCGGTCGATCTGGAATTTTTTGAAGCTATGGAGCGTGCGTGCACCGATGCTGCGTATCAGTCTTTGGCGGCTTAGAGGCTCTGAGATTGTCAAAGCTCCTGTGGAGCGATCCGTTCCCCTATAATACCCTTCGAACACTTCCCCTTTTGCATTCACCAGTTCTACATATGAAAAGGGATGCAGGCTGAATTTGAAAGTGAAATCAATGCCTATCGTTAACCAGTCAGCTTCGATTTTCCCTTGTTCAATCGCTTTGTTGGGAGGCATGGGCCATTTTTTTCTATTGGCAACCTGATGCGCATAGATGGGCACGAGATAATACTTCCCGTCTTTGGCAAAAACATCCACGCGCACCATATCCGCATTGGCAACCAGTCCGCCATTTAGCTTAAAACCGGCCATTTCTGTTGTGGGCCTGGCTTGCACGCGCAAGGTCACTTTTTTGATCGGATGACCATTATTACGCCTTGGCATATCATCCAACGGGGCATCACGGTCAACCCAGTCAAGAACAGCACTGATCGTATCCAAATTTCGGCCGGGGTCTTTAATTTTTTCCATCGCTTTGCGGATGGAAGCCAGCTTTTCTTTTCTTGTCTTGCCTGTAACGTTCAAATAAGATTCAAGCGATTTGCGCTGATAGGCAATACGCCTACCTTCTTCTTCACGTACAGACTTGTAGATTGCCTCATGTCCCGCCCCACGCCCACGGCGGTTTTCTGTGCGCGCGACAGGGGCTTTTTCGCGGACAGCCAGCACATCGGCGCGAAACCCCTCCCATGGCAGTTCGAAGTTGGAAACATGTATGTGAAGGCCTTTTTCTTCCTCTTTCTGTATGGCGCGGGTCAATTTCTGCAAAGTCCCTTCAGAACAGGCGGCAACAACAATGGCGTCGACCGCATGGTGGCGCTCATCTTCGATGCGCTTTTTCTTGCCGTCTTTGGGGAGATATTTGGTACTTTCCAGTCCCCAGAAACGTCTGAGCATGGCGGTAATCTGGCCGGAACGTGCAAAAACACGCCTCTTTTTGCGTTGTTCTTTGTCAATGATCTGCGTTTTTTCTTCTTGCGAGTAAAGATGCTCCAGTTCCGCCAGAACCACCCTTGCTGCATAGCGCATATCGTTCAGGTTACGGCTGATGAAACTCTCCTCGCGCTCGGCAAAATCCTTCATCAACAGATTTCTGATCTTAAAACCCTTGATATGCTTATCCGCACGAAGAGCGGTCACCCGAAACTCGAACTGCGCCCAGCGTTGCGGGTCTTTTTCACCAAACCATTCCCACGGCGTCATATTGCGCTTTTCTCGATTGCATTTGACGCAGGCCAGCACCTTGTTGTGCCAGCTATTATCCTGTGAGCGCGACAGGGGAAGGATATGTTCGATTTCAACAGCATGCGCTTTATCGAGAAGCTGAGTGGGTTCGATATGGCATTGAGGATGACAGAACATGCAAAAATGCTGCTGTTCCTTCCACATTTCATAGCGCATCAATTCGGTGTTGCTACAATCGTCTCGACTAACCAGCTTGCAAAATGCTTCTCTGGCATCCGCTCGCGCCTTGGTGCGGTCCTCAATACCCCTTTCGATCCTGCCGCGCTCCATCGGTCCCTTGCCGACATCGCGCCCAAGCTCGACATGTATTTTGCCGGGGCGACAACCCATCAAGCGAACCATGGCATTTACCTGTTTCAGCGTCTCACGCACAGCCCGTTTGGCAACGGGGTTGGTCATGGCTTCCAGAGTGGAAGGAATTTCTTCGCTGTGATTATATCCAGCGGCAGCGCAAGCATCGGAATAGACCATGCCTCGCATCAGTCCGGGAATGATGTTGCGCACCGATCTGGTGGAAAGGTGCCCGGCCTTTGAGAATTTGGCGAATTTACCGCTTGTGACGGCCTTCATCAAATCATCAAGAAGTTCGCGCGCCAGCCCGAGCTCTTGCAGCCCTTTGCGAATGCGCTCCTTGTCTTCTCGAAAAGTAAGAACATGGGCAATGGCATCCAGTTTTACCGGTGTTTGGACAAATTGGCTCCATACTGCTTCCCCGAGCACCTTGCAAAGTGTGTTGGAGCCAAATGCACAGCCAGTGGAGGCTCTGGCGATATCCCTGCTCTCATCTTTCTCCCCAACGCCGACAAAGCGGGTATCATTAGGCAGACCGATAACTTTCTTGAGCTGCTTGAAGTTGATTTTTGCCGTACCGCACCCAAACCCGGTCACAGATTTTTGCAGTTCTTCTGGTCTTAAACGGCGGCCACTTCTGCTGCCATCATGAAGGCGCATATTATTGAGCCTGGAAAGAATACGAAACAGCTCAAACGAGTAAGACAGGGATGAAGCGCGCTTTTCCTTTGGCTCAAACGGGCAAGTCCCGAGCAGTTTTTCGCTATCTTGCAAGGGGAGCTGGTCGAAAGCCAGAGCGATGTATCGTTCTTCCATCGCTTCGACGACAAAAGGTGAACCAAAAGCCCGTTGCCGATCAAAAAGCTTTTTGACTTCATATTCGTGCAAAGACCGCAAAACCGTATGGGAATAGTCATTCTCCCGGTTGCGTTTCTTGTCGGCAAATTCAGGATCACGGGCAAACATTTCGCCGATTGTCCGCCAACGAGCTGATTTTTCCTCAATCGACGCCATGCCGCTTAAAGCCCTTTTATTCTCAGGTGGGGCATTTGTGTCATTATCCGCCTTGGAATTGGAGCGAAAGCCACGATGCCTGGCGATGTGGATGAGGGCGATGGCGAATTCCTCTCCCGATAGCTCCCGCTCCAGTCCCTTAGCACGCAATTGCCACGGATCATCATCTGGCTTTTTCTGCCCCTTGATATCGGCGGGCGACCTGAAGGATTTCAACAACCCGTGTTTGTGCAGCAGCTTGCGGATTTCGCGCATACGAACGCTACGTCGGCGCAATCTGCGGCGTTGCCCTCTCGCCAGACGCCGCTTTGCCGCCTTGCTCTCTCTTGTCTTTGGCTCTTCAGGAACTTCAAACCCCCATGTCCCTGCACGCAGCACAGCTCCTTGTTTTAGATCCAATACTGCCCAGCCGCATGACGCAATGCCAATGTCCAGACCAAAGACAATATCCTCCTTGATCGGATAGCCGTTTTTATCCTGCGTATGGATCAGTCGCCGTAGTTTTCTTGACATATCGCCCGCAGCCATATGAGCCCTCCTGATGATCTGTGATCATTTTAATATTCCTGCTTGCCAATAAAGCTTAACTCAGCTAGTCATGGCAACGGGAAATCGGTAGGGAAGCCACGGTAAGTTGGTTTTCTAATCAATTGCAGGCTTATCCGGTGCGCAAGCATCGGCGATACCCGTGCAGGCTCGCGCTTGCACGGGGATGCCTTTGACCATAAGATGATCACATTCAATCGGGAAACAGATCCCCCTTCTCGCAGTTTAAATGAATTTTTAACTGCTGATAATCACCCTACCTGCCTATAATGACACTTATAGGCAGGTGGATTATTTTTGCGATTAGAAGGCGCTCGGTAACATCTGCGATCCGTTTGAAATTATCGAGCATGCCGCTGCAATGGTTGCCTGACCAAGGGAGAGGCCGCCATCATTGGTGGGGAATTGCTGT
>JAJRQA010000061.1 GCA_024280475.1 Alphaproteobacteria bacterium | reverse complement strand
GGCCATATCGACACTGGTATGAGCATTATCAGATGTTCCTTGAGAATGAAGAGACATACCGGACCACAGGTCGACGGAACAATTGGTACTGAAAT
Organism: Alphaproteobacteria bacterium; assembly: GCA_024280475.1. GTDB lineage: Bacteria > Pseudomonadota > Alphaproteobacteria > Rhizobiales > JAKIUO01 > JAKIUO01. The sequence continues at coordinate 3,915 of JAJRQA010000061.1, read as the reverse complement.
CATTTTTGTTTTTTTCGATACGAATATGCCCTGGAAAACTCCTTCCTACATATTTTTCCAACATGTCAGTGATGCGGTCTAGTGTATATTCCCGCAATGCATCACCAACGTCCAGATTCTTACCCGTTATCTGTATTGTCATACTTTATGGCACCCTCCCTTAAAATGGCATTTTGGCCGGACCCAATTGTAGATTGAGCTGCCAAGGTCGTATCATCATGGCTTTGTCTTATGTGATCACATCAAATTTTGACCTCAAATCATTCGTTAACCATGGATTTTTGCAAATAAATCAATTTTTGCGTTTTTAATCAGCACATTTGCATGATCCAGCAAGCGCCCAGCTGCGTCAAGCGCTGCGCCGATCAATCCTATTAATTATGTATAACGACAGGGGGAGAACGCAAGGGCTGGACGTCTAAAGATGCTCAAATTTCGATCAAAACTTGCGTGAACGGGAGAGGCCAATTTGGTTTCTCTTGCACGCGATCGGTTTTATGAAGAGTTGGCTGTTTTAATTGTCAACATAAATAGCCCAATGAGCGCGCCGTTTATGCTAATACAATGTAAGAGCATTTTCTGGGAATTGGTGAAACTATCGATTTTGAGGATGTTATGCATTATATTTTGCAAAAACCATTTATTGTCAGTCTGGTGATTATTGCGCTCCTGCACGTCAATAGCCAACGAGAAGCATTCGGCAGGGCGATGGCTATTGGCGGCCAATCCGATGTTGCAACGGATCATAAAACTCGTGCAGGCGCACCCACCGGGCGAGTGATAATCGCTCAGTTCAGTAAGAATAATTTTGGCAATGGCCCGGCTTTCCGCCGTGGCAAGAAATTTCGCAAGGGCAAGAAGTCTCGCAAGAAGCGAAAGATCCAGATGAAGGCGTTACATCAAAGGGGAGTACGTGCTTTTGAACAGGGCCAGTACGCCAAAGCGGAGCGTCTTTATTTAAAAATACTGACCCTTAAAAAACGCCGTTTTGGCGCCACTCACTGGAAAACGGCTGTGACCATGACCCGCCTGTCAGTGATCAGCTTCAAATTGGGCCGGTTTCAAAAAGCACTGTCCTATGCCCGAAATTCACTGGCTATCAAGAAACGTGCTCTTCGAGCAGGGGACAAGAAGCTTGCCCAGTCCTATCATGTTCTGGCGGCGACCTATAATCATCTCGGGCGATATCGGGAGTCCGAAAAAATTGCCCGCATAGCCCTCAAAATAAATTTGAAGGCTCACGGCAAGTTTCACAAAATGACGGCGAAAAGCTATTTTTTTATGGGCTTTTCGCAGATCTTGCAGGGAAAATATATTGAGGCTGAAAATAATTTAAGTCGCTCGCTTGAGATATATGAAAAAACGGTAGGGCCCAGCCATCCCGAAACGGCGAGAACACTTCGCAGATTTGCAGATCTGTTCCAGATCCTCAATCGTCCTGAAGATGCACTGCCCCTTTATAAACGTTCGTTGGCCATTCGAATTAAAGTGCTTGGCGCCAAACATCCAGATACTGGGCGAAGCCATTTTAGTATTGCCGAACCCTATCGTCGTCTGGGGAGATTTCGTGAAGCTGAGACACATCTGAAACAGGCCATCAAAATACATAGCCGAACGCTTGGCAAAACGCACCAATATAATAATTTGAATATTGATGGTCTTGCTAAACTATATCGCAAGCAAGAGCGCTATGAGGACGCGGTGCAATTGCTTGAGAAATCGTATCGCCTGAGACGCAAAACCCTGGGTGTTTTCCATGCCCAGACGGCTCACGGACAGTTTTTGTTGGCCGGCCTTTATCTGCTGCAAGGCCAATATGAAAAAGCCGCGCAGACCTATAAATCGGCAATGATCGGACTCATAAAAGTTTGGGGTCGCGATCATGTATTGGTGACAAGAGCCCGACTTGGTCTGGGAAGAACCTATCTGGGTCAAAACCGGTTTGAAGAAGCCTATGAGCTTTTAGAGCAGGTTTCAAACTCCTACAGCCAACGGGGAGAAGCGGGAGCAAACGGTCTTAAGGCCACTAGTCAAAGCCGCGCAAAAAGGCGGGGGGCGCATGTTTCACTGGTGGTTGCGGCCTGGAGACTTGCCAAACAGGATCCGGCGCGCAAAAAAGAACTGCGGGCCAAAGCCTTTATCGCCGCGCAGCGCGCCAAACGAACGACTGCTAGCGCAGCAGTTGCCAAAATGTCGGCGCGCTTTGGAGCAGGGTCGGGTCCAATTGCCAAACTGGCACGAGAAGGACAAGATTTTAGCGCTCGTTGGCAAACTCTTAACAGCCAATTGCTGGTAGCGCTTGGAGTGAGCGACAAGCAGCGCAATAAAAACCTGATTAAATCGCTGCGGATCGAGCTTTCAAATATCAACGAGAAGCTATCGAGTATCGATCAGCGACTGGCCAAGGATTTTCCAAGATTTACAGCCCTTGCCAAAGGGCGAGAATTGTCCATTGCCGATGTGAAAGCGCAGCTGGGACCGCGCGAGGCGCTGGTGTTTTATCTAAGCACCAAGAAAAACACCTTTGTCTGGCTGGTGACCAAAACAAAGGTCAAATGGCTGGCGCTGGGGATTTCGCGGCGAGGCTTTGCGAGGCGCGTCTCCCATTTGCGCAAAGGGCTTGATATTTATGCGGGTATTGATCGAAGTTTCATCCCCGAAAAAGCCAATAGCAATAATGACGATATTCGCCCTTATGACTTGAACGCAGCTCACAAGCTCTACACAAAATTGCTGGGTGGTGTGGAAGATTTGACGTCAGCGCAAGATCATCTGGTGATCGTTGCTGATGGCCCTCTCACAGCCTTTCCGTTTCATGCGCTTGTCAAAACCGCGCCCGATGCAAATATTCCCATTCAAGATCGCTATCAAAAGGCCGACTGGCTGGTACGCCATTTTGCAACTACCATATTGCCCTCCGTATCCTCCCTGAAAGCATTGCGTGATATTGCTGGCAAAAACACACCGGCCACTAAGACCATGATCGGCTTTGGAGATCCCGTTTTTAATCGTGCCACGACAGATACGGCGAAAAATACAGCTCGTGGCTATGCCAGCTATTTCAGAGGTGCGCGCGCCAATCTGGGCGCTTTGAGTGCGCTGCAACGATTGCCCGGCACGCGCGCGGAACTGGTCAAAATTGCCCGCACGCTGAACGTCGATCGCAAGGATTTGAAACTGGGGGTCGATGCCAGCGAACGGACCGTCAAGGCCACCAAGCTTGACGATTATCGCATTGTTTATTTCGCTACTCATGGGCTGGTGGCAGGCGATATTGAAGGTCTGGCGGAACCAGCGCTGGCGCTGACCGTGCCTCATAAGGCCAGCGCCATTGATGATGGCTTGCTTACGGCGTCCGAAGTCGCGACCCTCAAACTAAATGCCGACTGGCTGATCATGTCGGCCTGTAACACTGCTGCCGGGGATAAACCGGGGGCCGAAGCCCTGTCTGGTCTGGCGCGGGCGTTTTTCTATGCGGGCGCCAAAACGCTGCTGGTCTCCCACTGGCCCGTCGATGATGGCGCGGCGGTGATCCTGACAACCAAGGCCTTCAAAATAATCGATGACACGCAAAAAGCCGGGCAGGTGGTTGGCCGGGCGCAGGCCCTGCGCGGCTCCATGCTGTCGATGATCAATGCCGGCGGCCCCTATACGCACCCAACCTTTTGGGCCCCGTTCATCGTTGTTGGCGAGGGCGCTGCGAGATAGGTTCGCACATTGTCATCCCTCTCTTTCTCTCACCACCATCCGAACCTTTTTTATAACGTCATCCCGGCGAAGGCCGGGACCCAGTCGGCCCACAGAAGACAACGGATCATCGGTTTTTCACTACGCCGGCTGACAGATCTCGTGAAGACTGCACCACCGAATAATACGGCACCTCGTCTGGTTCCCGACCTTCGTCGGGATGACGTT
>JAJRQA010000004.1 GCA_024280475.1 Alphaproteobacteria bacterium | reverse complement strand
TTTCTGATCTCCCTACGAAGGTTTGAAGGCTTGGGTTACATGAAGTTTTGTGTTCATGATCCAACCCTACAAAAGCCCGTGTGAACCGTTCTGGAAGATCCTATTCATTCACCGTTCAATGATATGGCGAAAATCAGGCAAGGCCTTTCAAGAAGGCGCTCAGGTCATTGGTGGTAAAGTCCACATAGGGTTCATCGCCAGAACCAAGATCAATGGCGCCTGCATCGGCATGGTCGCCAAGTGTCCGCACAAGCACCGTTTTCATGCCAAGCTCAAACGGCACTTCCAGATTGCGGGCAATGTCTTCGAACATGGCCGCATGAGCTGGATCAACACCCGTGCGCTCGATCATTGTCGTATAGGTTTCTTTTGCTGGTTTTGGTACATAATCGGAGGCTTTGATATCATGCACGTCATCGAACAGATCAACAATACCAAGCCGCGCCATGACCGCTTGTGCATGGGCAACCGAACCGTTGGTGAATACCAGCTTACGGCCCGGCAGCTTGCCAATCGCCCGCCCCAATTCAGGCGCCGCAGCAACGGCCGAATGGTCAATATCATGGACAAAATGCAAATAAGCCTCGGGGTCCATTTGATGATTGACCATCATGCCGTTCATCGTCGTGCCAAAATCTCTAAAATAGCTTTTTTGCAAAGCATAGGCTTCAATGCGCTCGATCCCCAGAAAATCGGCCACATATTGCGTCATACGCTTGTCTATTTGATCAAACAATCTGCAACTGGCTGGATAAAGCGTGTTGTCGAGATCAAAAATCCAGTGCTCAATATGGTCGAAAGAATTCATTTACTGGCATCCCAAATCATCACTAGATCATCACGATGGATAATCTCAGGTCGGCCACGATAACCAAGTATTTTAGCAAAATCTCTACTATGCCTGCCCATAATTTTTCCTGCCTCGATATGATTATAGGATGTTAGCCCGCGAGCAATTTCCTTCCCTTCCATATTGAAAACAACAACAGTGTCACCCCTTTTGAAGGATCCGCTTATTTTTACAACTCCCGTTGGCAAAAGACTCCGTTTGCCTGCAAGTAGTGCATGAAATGCTCCATCATCAATGATCATTTCCCCTTTGGCATCCAAGCCCCCAGCAATCCAACGCTTACGCGATGTGACTGGGTTACCATGAGCATGAAACCAGCTATGCGCCCCTCCTTCAAAAAGAGTCTTAATGGGGTGCTCATCCACGCCCGAAGCGATCAGCATATGGACACCAGCCTTTGTCGCAATTTTACCCGCCAAAACTTTTGTGATCATGCCGCCAGAGCCATAGTCTGAACCGACTTCTCCAGCCATGGCTTCAATATCTGATGTAATCTCAGTGATTTCTGCGAGCCGTTTTGCATCTTTCGTACTACCCGGCGGGGCTGTGTAAAGACCATCCACGTCAGACAACAATATCAACAGGTCAGCACTCATCATACTTGCGACCCTAGCTGCCAATCGATCATTATCCCCATAACGGATTTCGGATGTGGCTACTGTATCGTTTTCATTGACAACAGGCACGGCACCCAGTTTCAATAAAGTTGACATAGTATCACGGGCGTTCAGATAGCGCCCGCGCTCTTCGGTATCGCCAAGCGTCACCAACACCTGCGCTGCTATTAAATCATGTGCCTTTAGTCGCTCTTCATAGGCTCGCGCCAATCTTATCTGGCCAACGCTTGCCGCTGCCTGACTTTCTTCTAGCTTTAAAGCACCACTTTCCAACCCAAGTTGACTCCTGCCCAAACCGATTGAACCAGAAGACACGAGGATGACCTCTTTAAACCTATCCCGCAGCTGCGCCACATCGGCGATCAAAGACGATAGCCATTGATCTTTCAATCGGCCATCCTCATCAATCAGCAAGGAAGAGCCAATCTTGATGACGATACGTTTTGCGTTTTGCCATTCAGGTGTCATGTTTGATCCCGCTTAAAAACCTTGTTCCCTCAAAATCCGTGACTGTTAAGCTTCTTTTCCTTGGGCGCTCGTGCCATTTGTATTTCCTTGCCGATTTCCTGCATCAAGCGGTTGGTGCCTTTGCCGCTCACCGCCGAGATACGCCATGGAACTTGTCCGCTGACTTTTTCAAGTTCGTCAGACTGCATTTGCGCCAGTTCCTCATCGACCACATCGCATTTGGTCAAGGCCACCAGCTCTTTCTTGTCTTCAAGACCGCCGCCATAGGCTGCGATTTCAGTACGAATGGTTTGGTAATCCTTAGCGATATCGTTGGATAAAACATCAATCAAATGTACAAGCACACCGCAGCGTTCCACATGCCCAAGAAAGCGAGAGCCAAGCCCGGTGCCATCACTTGCTCCCTCGATCAGCCCTGGAATATCGGCCAGTACAAAATCTACGTTACCGACTTTTACGACGCCAAGATTTGGATGCAAAGTGGTGAAGGGATAATCGGCAATCTTTGGATTGGCCGCAGATATGGCGGACAATAGCGTCGACTTGCCAGCATTTGGCAAACCTATCAAACCGCTATCGGCAATCAGCTTCAAGCGCAGCCAGACAATGGTTTCTTCGCCAGGAAGTCCAGGGTTCGCCTTGCGCGGCGCCTGATTGGTGGCTGACTTAAAACGCGCATTGCCAAAGCCGCCACTGCCACCTGTGGCCAGCACCGCTGTTTGCCCGACCTTCAACAGATCGGCCAGCATGGTTTGATTGTCTTCAGCAAAGATCTGTGTGCCAGGGGGCACGAACAGATATTTATCATCGCCAGCCGCACCCGACTTGTTGCGCCCCTTGCCGTTTTCGCCCCGACCAGCCTTGTAATGCTGGTAAAAACGAAAGTCGATCAACGTATTGAGATTATCGACGCATTGCACCAGCACTTCGCCGCCATTGCCACCATCGCCGCCATCAGGTCCGCCAAACTCAATATATTTCTCGCGCCGGAACGACAGACAGCCATTGCCGCCATCTCCCGATTTGATATAAACCCGTGCCTGATCCAGAAATTTCATCTTACTTTCACTCAATCTTTCTAATGCGCGCGCCGCGCAGCAGCTTGTGCAGCTGGCAACAAAGGGCAAGCCCCTTGTAACCCCATTTTGTGATGGGGTTTGGGGGCTAGTCCCCAAGGCCGTCTGCCAAGACATTAAATTCTTTTCTCGGTTTCAACCAGTCGCCCTTCTCACATCTCATCAAATAGCCCGGCAAATAGGTTCCTTGATACCGCGACCATAACAAGGTTTGCTGAACCTGCTGAAAACCATTTTTCTCCATTACACGCCCAGATGCGCGATTTTGTTCCAGATATGTAGCCTCAACCGCCGGTGCATTCAATCTCTCAAATGTAAATGCAAGCAGCGCACCAACTGCCTCCG